>CAYRIM010000009.1:0-15086 GCA_964424445.1 uncultured Candidatus Saccharibacteria bacterium
TTAGATCTATGGAGGCCGAGATGGGATAATATATTTACTAATCCTAAACCAACCGTAAGGTTGGTTTTTTCTTTAAGACATTGACAAAAAGATGATTTTATAAGAAAATATATCAAGTCAAGTAATAATAAACTAAAACCGTGGCTGAGCCAAAGAAACGAATGTCCAAATCGCGTACTCGTACGCGCAGAAGAGCAAATCAGAAAGTAAAGCTTTCTGGTATTTCTATTTGTCCTCAATGTAAGAACCCCATGATACCACACAGGGCTTGTGCGGTTTGTGGCACCTACAAGGGAAGACAAGTTATAAAACCCGGAGTTAAAATAAAAAAAACCAAAACTAAGGAAGAAGAAAAGTAAATATCAATAATTTAAAAGTTAAAAGTTAAAATTCAAAAATACAATTAAAAAATTAAAATCTTGAATTTTGAAATGCAATTTTGAATTTTAACTTTTGAATTCTAACCTACCCCTATGCCCCACCTATCAATCCGACATCAATCCCGAATGGTAACCCTACAAAGCTTGTACGAATGGGATTTCGATGAAGAAAAAGACATAAAAGAAATACTTAATAGAAATATTACAAATTCTGGCTTTAAAGTTGACCAGGATTTTTGTTTTAAGATCATTGACGGAGTAACAAAAAACCTGAAAGAAATAAATAATTTGATCAAAAAAACAGCTCCCGAGTGGCCCCTGGAACAAATAGCGGGAATAGATAGGGCTATTCTTAGAATTGGCATATTTGAACTAGTGCTTGACAAAGAAGTGCCCCCAAAGGCAGTTATAAACGAAGCAGTTGAATTAGGAAAAGAGTTTGGAGGAGAAAATAGTGGAAAATTTATAAACGGAGTCCTTGGAACCATATATAGGTCCTCAGAAAGATATGAAGAAGAGGAGGAGATAGTAAGCTCTGGAGCTATAATATATTCAGACGAACCAGACGAAAAAGAAAGGAATAAATTTTTGCTCATCAAAGACAAATACGATAAATGGACTTTTCCAAAAACCAAAGTTGGAGAAGAAGAAACATGGCAAGAAGCAATAGCAAGAAAAGCAAGGTCTGCCCTAGGAATAGAGAAGGCAGAGATTGTAGGAGAGATAGGAGAAGCAAAATATACCGATAAAAACGAGGGTAAGAATATCAAAAAAAGTGTTCATTTTTACTTAATAAAAACAGAACAGAAAGATTCTGAAGTAGAAAAAGAAACAAATATAAGAGGAATAAAGTGGATGGATATGGAAGAGGCAAGAGAAAAAATTGACTATCCTAATCTAAAAGATATTTTCAAAAAAGCATTAGAATTAATAAAATAAATATTATTAATTTTCAATTTCCAATTAAATAATTTTCAATGACAAATTCATTGAAAATTGAAAATTAATTAATTGGAAACTTATACTACTATGCCCAAAATAGAACAACTTGAGAAAAAAATAGGCATTAAGTTCAAAAACAAGGATATTATTCAGCAAGCTTTTGTTCATCGCTCATATCTCAACGAAAACAAAGACTTTCCCCTTGACCACAATGAAAGACTTGAATTCCTTGGTGACGCTTGCCTAGAACTAGTCGTTACTGAATATTTATACAAAAACTACCCAAACCCAGAAGGAGAGCTCACCAACTGGAGAGCGGCCTTGGTTAGGGGCACAATGATATCCAAGATTTCTAAAGAATTGGGCTTTGAAAAGCATCTTTTGCTCTCTAAGGGTGAAAGTAAAAGCAAGGGAAAAGCAAAGGACCTTATTTTAGCTAATACTTTCGAATCGGTACTCGGTGCTATATATTTAGATAAAGGATACAAGGCAGTCGACAAATTTATCAAAAAATTCTTGTTACCAAAACTGCCGGAGATTATTTCCAAAGAATTATACTACGACCCAAAATCTCGTTTTCAGGAAATGGTACAAGAAAAAACAGGCATAACACCTAATTATAAACTAGAAAAAGAGGAGGGACCTGACCATGCCAAGATATTTACTATGTCAGTATTTGTCGAAGACAAAAAAATAACAGAGGGCACAGGACAGTCCAAGCAAGCCGCAGAGCAAGAGGCAGCTAGAGCAGCTATTGACATTTGGGAGGAAAATTTGTAAAATAGCTGGTACAATAGACTAAGCTGTGGAAAACTATTTTTTTTAGTATATCTAAAAAAACAGAAATAAAAAAAGAACAAAAAGGAGAAAAAATGAAACTAAATATTTTAGACTGGATAGCGATCGTACTCGTTATCGTTGGTGGCCTCAACTGGGGTCTCTGGGGAGCTTTTCAGCTTGATCTCGTGGACCTTATACTGGGATCAATTCCTGTACTAGCACAAATCGTTTATATTCTAGTCGGATTAGCTGCTCTATATCTCTTGATAATTGCAGCAAAGCTTAAAAAGTAAAAAAGGGTTATATTGATAAAAAAAATCAGCTCCTAGTGAGCTGGTTTTTTTATATGAAATATCTAAAATAACAAGATTACTCCCAAACAATATTATTCCAAGTCCATAAAATTAATTTTTTACTATCTTCAAACCTCAACCTAGATCCCAAGACTATAACCAAGATCCTATTGCCATTGCTATTTTCTGCTAATGAAATAAGACATTCTCCCGCCTGAGGTGTTTTTCCCGTCTTCATCCCTAAGATGTTTAGATCATTTTCAAATAACAATTTATTTGTATTTTCTAAATAATGAGTAGTTTCTCCATCTAATGATCTAACTTCTTTTTCTTTTATTTTTATAACCCTATCTACAAAATCGTTCCCCAAAGCATAGTTAGCCAAATAAGCTAGATCTTGAGCAGTAGAATAATTTTCTTCATTATCTATGCCCATAGCATTAGAAAAATGTGTATTATTCATTCCTATTTCTTTGGCTTTGTTATTCATCATATTAATGAAATTCAAATAGCCGCCACCTACGTTGACAGCTACAACTTCGGCTGCGTCGTTTGATGAAGAGATCAATAATCCATATAAAAGATTTTCCAAAGTAATTTTTTCCCCCTTTAATAAGCCCATTTTATAAGAGGGAGTGCTTTTCAAATCAAAATCAATATTTACAACATCATCCAAGCTACCATTTTCCAGAGCCACAACAGCAGTCATAAGTTTTGTTAAACTACCAACATATAATCTTTGATTAGCATTTTTTTTCAAAATCGGTGAAAATGTTTCCTGGTCTAGCACAAGATAAGAGAAAGCTTCTATATCAATATCTTCCTGATTTATCAATCTTGGTTTCAATATCTTTTCCGTATCAGAAAAATTTTCTGAGGAATTATTTTTGTTTAAAATACTATCCTCCGCGAATAAAGAAGCAGAAAATATAGGCTGGCTTTTATTTAAACTAAAAAAAATAACCAAAAAAAGAAAAATTGTTGCGAAAATATATGGTTTTTTCATGGCTTCATTGTTTCATGGTTTCATGGTTCCGCAATAATGAAGCAATGAAACAATGGAGCAATGAACGACTCTAAGTATGTAGAAAAAAAACAACGTCAAATATTAACTTAGTAACTTAGTAACTTCAGTCTTACTCAATTCCCTGCACTCTCCTTCTCCCAAATCACCCAATTCCAATTCTCCAATCCTTATCCTTCTAAGATCCATTACCCCCAAACCTATTTTATCACACATTCTCCTAATTTGCCTCTTCCAACCTTGGTGAATAACTATATTAAAATATATATATTTGTCATTTTCTTTAATAACATCTATTTTGTCTGCTTTAGCAAATCCCTCTTTGAGCTTCATACCCGACATAAGACTCAAGACATAGTTTTGAGTTTTGGACCTTATTTTATTAGCCTTTACCTCATACTCTTTTTCTTTTTTGAATTTCGGATGGGTTATTCCATAGGCCAATCCACCGTCATTAGTCAAAATGAGCAACCCAGTAGTATCTTTATCTAGCCTCCCAACACTAAAGACTCTGGGTCCCTTTGGAACAAGATCAGTTACTTTTTTTCTTTTCAAGGGATCAAAGGAAGTAGTTACATACCCCTTTGGCTTATTAATCATATAATAAATTTTCTCTTTTTCTGGCTGTATTTGTTTCCCCCCTACTAAAATCTTGTCCTTCGAAGGATCAATCTTCACACCTAATTTTTTTACCACAACACCATTAATCTTAACCATACCCTCCTCGATTAATTTATCAGCAGCTCTTCTAGAAGAGATGCCACATTCAGCTAAATATTTATTCAATCTGATTTCCTCTGACATAAGCTAATTTTACCAAATTTTTAATAAAAAAAGAAGAGCTTACGCTCTCTTTTTGAAATAGAAATATAAAAAAATTTAATCCTCCCGACAACGAGCTTCGAGCTCCATCGCCATCTCCGCCTCCGCTCTTACTTTTATGAAACTACGAAGGCGTTCTATTTCAGGAGAATCAAAAACCGCTGCAATATCTCTATATCTCCTAGTTTTCTCAGCTTCTTCAATCTGACGATTAAGAGAACTTGCATTTCTAAAAAAATCTTCATCTTCTGACATAAAAATACCCCTTTCTTCATTTTTTCGATTTAAAGTGCTACTTTTCTCATTATGCAATAAATAACATTTTTTGTCAATAATTTTATTCCCAAACAACGCTTACAAATTTATCTTCTTTGGGAAAACTATAACTGACCCTACTCTTGTATGTACTCTCCAGTCCCTCCCCTATTCTTCTCGCCAAAAATGGGCTAGCTGTAAAAACCTTCCACATATTTTTAAATTTCTTTATCTTTACTATTCTATTTTTGGGATCATCGTGACGGAAGCGTTCTTCCAAGTTTCGGATAAAACTCTCTATTTGCTTGGGAACCAATTTCAGAATCCCGTTTTTCAAAACAACTTCTCCCTCTATCCATCCATTTTTTACAGCTTTACAACCAGGACAAATCTCCTCCCCATGAGACCTCTTTTTACTTTCCGGTACCTCACTATCCCAATACCACCTTTTTTTCACCTCAATAGCTCCACATTCAGGACATACATGAAGAGAAGGAGAAGCCTTGGTTTCTCCTTTAGTATAACTTACAGTACCACCCGGATTATAATATTGTTGTCGTCCTTTAGACATCTTATTAACAAATTAAAAAACTAACAAATTAATAATTATTTTGTAATTTTTTTATCACTTAACGCCTTTTTCAAATTTGATATTTCTGTCCACAACATAGCACCAATCTCTTTTGATAAACTTTTACCCCTATAATAATTTTCCTCTTGTAAATAATTCTCTTTATAAGAAAAATCTAGAAGATAATCAGATTCCACCAAGTAACCATAAGACATTTCGAAAAAATTCAAACGAACTAATGGTTTCTCCCTAGTATAGCCCTCAATATAATTTAAAATAATAGATAAAGATGATCTTCTTATTTGAGAAACTACACCATATAGTTCGCTCTTGGGAAATTCCTTCGTGATTTTGTAAACAAAATGAACATACTCATCCATTTTATTTTTTAACCTTCTCTGATATTCATTCATAAACTACTATGGCGACTTTTTATTTTGTTATTTTGTTATTTTGTTATTTTCTTAATTTGTTACCAAGTCCCTCAATAGCCCTTAAGACCTCCAAGGGCACTGCAAAAACGACAGTATTTGACTGATCGGAGGACAAATCATTAATAGAATGCAGAGTACGCAGATGAAGAGCACCAGGAGCTTTTGAGAGCATAGTAGCCGCTTCCGTAACATTCTTTGCCGCTGCTTTCTCTCCCTCTGCTTTTATAATAACTGCTCTTTTTTCTCTCTCAGCCTCAGCTTGTTTTGCCATAGTTCTCACCATTGATTCAGGTAAATTGATGTCTTTAAGCTGCACACTTTCTACGTCTATACCCCAAGGATCAGAGGCCTTGTCCACTATTTCTTTGATCTTCTGGGAAATTTTTTCTCTGCCCGTAAGAAGTTCATCTAAAGTTGCTTCACCTACCACATCTCTCATGGTAGTTAAGGCAAGCTGAGTTACCGCATACCTGAAGTGTTCTACTTCAATAATAGCTTTTGCGCTATCTTTCACTTTATAATAAATAACAGCGTTTATCTTCGCTGTCACATTGTCAGCGGTAATGGTATCTTGATCCGGCACATCTACCGCTTTTGTTCTAATATCAACTTTTCTCATAGACTGAAAAATCGGTACAACCAATCTCCAACCTGGCATACTAACACCAGTAAATTTACCCAAAGTAAAACCAACACCTCTTTCATATTGGTTTACCTGGCGAATAGAAATAAGCAAGATAAATAGAGCTATTATTATTAGCCAAAAAATAAGAGATTCCACGTCCAACTCCTTTTTCTAAATTAAATAATAAAATATTTAAATAATTTTAAATCTCAGGAGTTCCCGATGGAGTCTGGCTTGATGGTGGAGTTACAATTGGCTCTTCTTCCTTTTTCTCTTCAGTCTTTATCTCTTTTTTCTCAGTTATCACTTCTCTTGCACCCTCTTCCTTGTTAGTCAAAAGATAAATGATTTCCAGAATACCAACAGTATTAACGAATACAAAAACCCAGAACCAAACTTTTTGAGAGCTCCGAGCAGATCTCCACAAAGCAAGACCTTTCAAAAGAGCAACAATAATTACAAGAATAAGAATAAGCACGGAAAATAAATTATAATACCCTTCTGGAACATTCAAATACTTTGCTAGGTCAAATAAGCTGTACATTTTTCTTCTTCTCCTTATTTAATAATAATTTCTTCTATTATATTAAAAATATGCTGATAAGTCAATGATATTTATAAATTGATTTCTTGTTTTATTGTTTTTTTTGTTTTTTGAAATCTAATTTTATATGCACCTCCTTGAGCTGTTTCTCTGTGACCCCTGAAGGCGACCCCGTCATAGGATCACTAGCATCACCCATAAGAGGAAAAGCAATAACTTCTTTTATTGCATCCTCTCCTGCAAGAATCCTAATTAAGCGGTCTAATCCTGGAGCTATTCCTCCATGAGGAGGAGCTCCGTATTTAAATGCCCGAAGCAAATGATCAAATTGTCTCTTCTGGTCTTTTGTGAACCCTATAAGATCAAAGATTTTTTCTTGAATCTCGGGCTTGTGAATCCTAATGCTACCTCCACCTACCTCCACTCCATTCAAAATCAAATCATGTTGATAAGACCTTACTTTTAAAGGATCCTTGTCCAAAAGGGGGATATCTTCTTCTTTTGGTGCAGTGAACATATGATGAGATGGGGCCAACTTCTCTCCCCCACCATGAAAATAATCGTCTTTGGTTTGTTTGGCAAAAAGTGGAAAATCCAAAACCCAAGCAAAGCCCAATTCGTTTTTGTCTTTCTTGTTTTTTCTAATATCTGGGCTATCGGTTTTATATTTGCTTATCGCTTCATCATAAGAAATTCTTGGCCATGGAGTTTGGGTAATTTTTTTATTTGGAAATATCTTTTTTACTAAAGATGTAAAAAGTTTCTCGATTAGACTCAGAATATCCTCTTGGTCAACGAAAGACATCTCCAGATCCAGCTGATAAAACTCGCCTGGGCTTCTGTCAGCCCTAGCATCTTCATCTCTAAAGCAAGGAGCTATCTGGAAATATTTTTCAAGACCAGCAACCATAAGAAGTTGTTTGTATTGTTGAGGCGCTTGGGGAAGGGCAAAAAACTTTCCCGGATGAAGACGAGAAGGGACCAAATAGTCACGTGCTCCTTCCGGTGTAGATTTAGCTAAAATCGGTGTCTGGACCTCTACAAAACTTTCTTTTTTTAAATACTCCCTTATAAAAAATATTATCTCGTTCCTTAAACGAATATTTTTTTGCATTCTCTCTGAACGAAGATCTAAATATCTATATTTTAGTCTAGTTTCCTCGTTTACCCTGATGGTATCCTTATCTACTTCAAAAGGAGAAGTCTCGGCTTCATTTAGGATAGTTATTTTTTTTGCCAAAACCTCTACTTCGCCAGAGATAAGATTTTTGTTTATCATGTTTTCTGGTCTTTTATTTACCTCGCCTTCTATTTCTACTACATATTCAGAGTGAAGCTTGTCCCCTATTTCGTAAGCCCCTTTTTCACTTGGAACAAAAACCACTTGAGTGAGACCATCACGATCCCTTAGATCAATAAAAATTATTTTACCGTGATCTCGACGAGAATGCACCCAACCAGCCATTTTAACTGTTTTTCCTACCTGTTTACTAATTTGAGATGAAAGTATTCTTTGCATAGGGTTATATTAACATCATTTAATAAAAAATTCTATTTAATATGGGAATCACGCCGCTGGTCTTTCCTTAAATCTTTCCCTTCTTTCTTCTTCTGCAAGTTTCTCTAGCTCTTCCTTTTTGCTCTCGATCACTTTTTTTAGTTTTTCTCTTCTTTCTTTCTCCATTATACTTATTTTCCTATATCTACCCAAAATATCACTTACTCTTCTGCTTATGTCATTCAAACCCTCTAAACCCTTTCTACTGCCCAAGAAAAGATTAATATCTGAGACAAGAATACAAATATCATTATATGTCTCATGTGTAAGACCTTCGTCATTAAATATTTTTTCTCTTATTTCTGAAAACTTTTCATCTATTTTCTCTTTTTCTTCCTTGAAATCAATATCCTCTGCTGGTATTTTTTTTAGTTCGTCCCAAGAATATCTTTTTGCCATTTTCGCTTATTTATTTTTATAATATATCTATTTTCTAAGCCCCGCCCCTATTTTTTTCTCTAAATTATCTAATATTTTATTAAACAATTCATCAACTTCTCTATCATTCAAAGTCCTGTCTTTTGCTTGAAAAATAAGATGATAAGCTAATGATCTCTTACCTTCGCCAAATTTATTAGATTTATATTCATCAAATAAATCTACCACTGTAATCTTTTCATCCGTATCTTTTATAATATCCATTACTTCTCCATTATCAACCTTCTCATCTACTAATATAGCCATATCTCTTTTGCTTACTTCGTATCTTGAATACTCACTAAATTTAGCTTCACTTTCTATTTCTTGAAACTTATTTTCTATATTTTCTGCATAATCCGCCAAAACATCGAAGTTGATTTCAGCACACCAAACTCTTTTCTTAATATCTAGTCTTTCTAATACCTGGGGATGGATTTCGGATATTCTACCCACCTTCTCTTTTTTGTAAAAAATTTCAGCACTTCTTCCTGGATGAGAATAATTTTTGTTTCCAGGATCATTATTATAATCAAACTTTAACTCAAACTTCTCTGAAAAATCATCCAAATATTTCTTTAAAACATATATGCCCAAATCTTCTCTTTCTCCGTAAATAGCTATTGCCAAGCGTCTTTCTTCTTTTGCCGGAAAACCCTTGCTTTCACCTTCCAAATAAACCTTAGATAAATCAAAAAAGGTTAATCTTTCACTCTTTTTTGCATTCTCGGAGATATAAGCCAAGAGACCGTTCCAAAGACCAGAACGCATTATGTAATCATTTTCATTCAAAGGATTCATTACTTCAAAATACCTATTATCCATTTTTGTTTTTTCTACCAGATTATCCGACAAGATAGAATAACTAAAAACTTCAACCAAACCTTGTTCAGCAAGATATTTCTTTGCGCTTTGTTCGAAATATAGAACCTTTTCTGTTTTGGGCTCTATTTTCAAATCCAAATCATCTTCTGGAACCCTATCGTAGCCATAAATTCTTCCCACCTCTTCTGCTATATCTTGCCATATACCCATATCCGTTCTCCATTGTGGTACCTGACAAACCAAGTTATCACCCCTAAATTCATTTTTTATTCCTAAATTATCCAAAATAATTCCAATACTCTTATCGTCAATTTCTACAGAAATATATTTTTTCATTTTTTCAATATCAACCTCTATATGTTTACTTTCCATATTGACATTACCAGCTACAATCTTACCAGGAACGATTTCTCCTCCACATATTTCTTCAAAAAGTTTTGCTGCTCTATCTAGGCATATTTTAGCTAAATACGTGGATAGTCCCTTCTCAAAACGACCCGATGCTTCCGTTCGAAGGCCCAACTCCCTCTGACCTTTTCTGATCAAAGAAGGATTAAATGTTGCAGACTCTAGAATAACAGTGCTAGTATCATAGTCTATTTCCGAATTTTCTCCCCCCATAATACCCGCCACGGCAACAGGGCTATCCAAGTCTGATATAACAAGCAATCCTTCTGGTAATTCATGATTCTCTCCATCCAGGGTTCTGATTTTATCTCCCTTTTCGCTTTTTCGAACAACTATTTTATGCTTACCATATTCGTCTTTCTTTATCTTTGTAGCATCAAAAGCGTGAAGAGGATTACCATATTCCAGCATTACATAATTAGTAATATCTACTACATTATTTATAGGTCTCATGCCTGCCGCCAAAAGTCTCTGTTGCATCCATATCGGCGAGGATCCGATTCTTATATTCTTTATCATCCTAGCCGTATATACAGGACAAATTTCCAGATTATCATTAACTACATCTAAATATTTGTTTATTTCATCACCCTTATCCTTTATAAATATATTTTCTTCTTTTAGTGGTTCATTATAAATAGCACTTATTTCTCTCGCAAAACCAAAATGATTAAGCAAATCCCCTCTTTGAGCAGTTATCTCTCCGTCAAAAACATAATCATTGTAAATATCGGACAGTTTTTTGCCCAACTCTAGACTGTCATCTAAGATCATTATTCCTGTATGATCATCCCCTAAGGCTAGTTCATCTTCTGCCGCTAGCATTCCAAAAGATTCTACGCCCCTTATCTTTGCTTCTTTTATTTCTCCCATTGGTAACTTGCAACCCACCAAAGCTACCGGCACTTTTTGTCCTACTTCTATATTGGGAGCTCCACAAACAATATCTAAAACATCTCCACCAATATCAACCTTGGTTAATTTTAATTTGTCGGCATTTGGATGAGGTAAAATTTCCTTTATTTCTCCCACTACAACTTCTTCCAAGAAATCACCACCAAACTTATCTATCGAATTTATTTCTACTGATTTACAACTCAAGTCATCCGCTAATTCCTGCGGTTTTTTGTCTATATCTACAAATTGTTTTAGCCAACTATAGGAAAACAACATATTACTTTAAAATTAGAATATTTCTGTACTTCTGATTATTACATCATAAATTTTACTTTCCGTGTTTAACTTATTAAAACTGAATACTTCCCCCTTAGCATTCATAAAGTAAACAGAATCCCCCTCTAGTCCAGATCTTTTTGTCTCTATCATCTCAATTCCAGTGTTGCTCACAAAAGATTCTCTTATCTCTACATCTAATACTTTTTTCAAAATCCAATCTCCCAAAGAAAGTCTTTCAGTATTCATATCAACCATATAAAAAATCAATGCATCCACATACAGAGCATCAAAAACGCCACAACTACTATTCCCTGGATCCTTTTCACACTTTGCAATCTGTTCTTGTTCCCAATTTTTGGTTTCTTTGCTTAAGATCTTAGTAAAAGACGAACCATCAAGATTACTCTTTTCCTCAATAATATAATCTTCCGGATAAATAAATTTGACTCCCCAAAAATCTTTTTTATATTCCAACCATTGGTCCTCGTCATCATAATGTAATCTAAGGGTTTTTGAAATATCTTTTAAAAGATCAACATCCCCTTCTGTTGGATTTCTACCATATAAATAAAGTGACTCTACACATTTTCTCTCTCCTCTAATAAGTGGCCCATATTCAAAGAAGGTTCTTATCACTTCACGCTTACCATCATAAATCTTCCATCTTGCAAAATAAGCTGTCGTATCGCCATCCTCAAATATTTTTTCAATATATAAATCTTCTGGCTCATTTGGATTATCAGCTATAAATTCTTCAATAGTTTCTTCATTAGGATCATATGTGCCACCACTCTTAAAACCCAGAAACATCCCCCTATCATCACTATAACCTATAGAAGAAGTGCTGACCTTATCGAGAGTATTTGGAAAAGAGAAAGTATAGCCCGGACAATGATAAAAATTCATCCCACTTTCTCCAATTGATTTTTTGTATGTAAAAATACTCCATTTCTCTGGATTTAAAGATTTCTTGTAAAGATGAACCGTATCGTCAATAAGTACCTCATAGTCAAATCCTGTTTCCTCTCTTTTTTTATCTTCTTCTTTAACTACAACATTCTCTCTTCCCTCATTCATACTTTCCTTTGACACATTATATTGATTTTGATAATACCAATACCCTCCAGCAAATCCTCCTGCCAACAAAATTAAAACCAAAATAATGATTAATATCCTTTTCTTCATTAGAATTGCTCTAAAAATCTTATGTCATTCTCGTATAAATATTTAATATTGGGAATCTCGTGCTTCATCATAACTAGCCTCTCTATCCCTGTCCCAAAAGCAAAACCATTATATTTCTCCGGATCTATTCCGCCATTTTCAAGTACTTTAGGATGTACCATTCCAGCTCCCAGAAGTTCCAACCAACCAGTACCCTTACAAACATTACAACCCTTGCCATGACAAATAGTGCAAGTAACATCCACCTCTAATCCCGGTTCTACAAATGGGAAATAGCTACTCCTAAAGCGAATCCTCGTCTCTTCTCCTAAAAGTTTTTTCATAGCAGTAGATAGAGCTCCCTTAAGATAAGCTAAAGTTATATTCTCACCTACTACTAACCCTTCAAACTGATGAAACATAGGAAAATGAGAAGCATCATCATCCCTTCGAAAACATTTCCCTGGTACTATTATTTTGATTGGTGGTTTATTTTTCTCCATATATCTAACTTGCATAGCTGAAGTCTGTGTTCTTAAGAGCAACTGATCTTTTGATTTCTCGTTTTCTTGACTTTTCGAACTTTTGATATAGAAAGTATCGTGCTCATCTTTGCTTGGATGGTCTTCCGGAGTATTTAAAGCACTAAAATTATACCAGTCGGTTTCTATTTCCGGCCCATCTACGATTTCATATCCCATTTCCTCAAAAACCCTGCAAACCTTAAAGATAAAATTCGACAATGGATGTAAATGACCTTCTGTGATTTTCAACTTCCAATCTTCAATTTCCAATTTAGGATCATTTATGTCAATCTTTTCTGATTCTGCTATCTTTTCCCATTTCTGAGATTTTAGATTTGAGATTTTAGATTTTAATTGCTCTTCCATGCATTCCTTAAGATCATTAGCAGCTATACTAACTCTTTTTCTTTCAACCAGCGAAAGATCCGACAAGCCTCTTAAAACTTTAGTTAGCTCGCCCTTCCTACCCAAAAACTCAATCTCAATATCCTTGAGTTCTTTTTCTGAACCCACTTTTTCTAATTTTTCCTTAAACTGTTTATTCAATTTATCTAAATCCATAACTTATATCCTAATTTAATCCAAATTATATCCAAATTTATCCGAGATTGTCTTGTTGTACATTTTTGTATTAAGTATTCTTTTATATTCCAAACTACTCTTCCCAAAATTAATCAACAATATCATAACTTAACTCTGGTTCAACTAGCTTAGTCATATTTTCTTTTTTGTTTATCTAAAATTATTAGAAATTAATTCGGATTTAAAAATTCGGATCTAATTAGGATTCCTTGCTCCAAAAATAAGCCTCTATTAACAAAATTGCTAAGAATAGAATTATTCCATCCCACAGAGTCAAAACATCGATCCCCTCCATAAAAAGCAGACCCACTAAAACAAAAGCAACCATCAAGCCGTGACGAATAGAGGTTGTAGTTTTTTTCTTTATTTCCTCTGTTCCTCTTTTTTTCAAAATAATACGAAGCTCTAGCAAGCTTACAGTGCCCATTATAGCCAAAAACAAACTTATATAAAACAAAATAAAAGTACCTGCGTTTGTTTTGTTTGGATTGATAAAAATAATCACTAAAAAGAAAACAACCCAAAAAAAACTAGTGACAATTTCACTTGTCCAAAAAAAGTTTTTTAATTTCATTTTTTGTTTTTTATATAAAAATTATACCTCTTAACCTATTTTTTATCAATAAAAAAACCCTGTTTCAGACAAAACAAGGTATTAAAAGACCCCCTCAACTAACTTTTTAAGTTTTTCATCGTTGGGGGGTCTACTTATTTCTTTTGAAGAAAGAAAAAATCTTCTGATTAACTACCGACTATTCATTGATGTCAGTAATTCCCCAGAAGACCTGAAGATGTGTTATGAAGTTGTTTTTTTATAATTGCTAGTAGAATGTGCTTCGTCCCAAAAGCATTCACCTCCTTGAAATTTTAGGGACATCCGATTTCACGGATCGATCCGGCACTCCACGAGCATGATTTCCGCGCTTTGTGCGAAAGATCATTTCTGGATACCTGCCGGAGATAGCTCATGTGTACCGTCTCAGCTCCATACGTCGGCCTCACCGGCGCGGTAGCGAAACAGCACCTTACAGCCGTTTCTTGTTGGGCACATTTTTCTAAGGCCCTCCTTTAAAGAGCCACTTTTTTCGGTAGTGGGAAGGCCGATCCGGTTCCGTTTTGACCGGACCGGCCCTTCCACCTATTAAATTAGTACCGATAGTAGCAGCCCGAAGCCGCTACTTACATATTTGTGGTAGACGGTTGCATCGTCGCCGCCGCTCCGCTTTTTGTTAATGCGGTAGCGCACAAGCGAGATATTTATAAAGACCGTCTACCTACACCGCTTCTCCCCCGAGAGCATCATGTCGACCGGGATTACTTCCGGATCCGGGGTGAGTGCGGCGACATCACCCTTATGGTGCCTGCCAGAGATAAGCCCCCTGCGATAATCACTTCACATTTTGTCTCCGCGCGGACATTTGAATAAATCAAGCCGGGCGGAAAAGGATTGAGGGGAACTTTCCGTGTGGCTTCCATGGGTGTAAACGCAGGGCTTTAGTCGAAACCGGGACTTCTTTTGAGAGTCCTAGCTGCCCTAACGTGTCTTGCATCTACTTCTCATTTCGAGTCCCTCCAGACTCAGGAACTGCTGTTTCTCACAGCAATCCCTTTCAGGCCCTACCGGCCGCCGATCGGGTGGTCGAGGTTTTCGAGTTTGACCCGGGAGGCGCCGAGGTTGTCCTGGACCGCGATGACCGCGTGATTGTGATTCACATTCCTATTCTCTAAGTTTAGCACGGGGCGAAGCCCCTTTCGGATTTGA
>CAYRIM010000010.1:0-13519 GCA_964424445.1 uncultured Candidatus Saccharibacteria bacterium
AACAACAAGAAAGAAATATAATAATCCATACCATACCGTGGGGGGAGAAACAGAGAAAGTATCACCTACCCATTTGGCAGCTGCAGCAATGAAATCTGTTCTGGCATTAGAAAAGAAATTAGCAACAATATTTGGAAAGATCATAAAGGAAAGAGCAAAAATTATTGGGATAACTCCGGCTGTATTTATTTTCAAAGGCAAATAAGTATCCATACCGCCATATATACGCATCCCTCGCACTCTCCTAGCATAAGATATAGGAACAAGCCTATTGCCCTCATTTATGTAAATTATAGAAATAATAACAATAAGAGATAGGACAATAATAGCAATTGGACCTATAAGTGAAGAAATTCCGGTATAAGAAACACCTACGCTCTGCACTATAGAAGGAAGGCGTGATACAATGCCAAGCGTTATAATAAGAGAAATACCATTACCAATCCCCTTTTCAGCAATAAGCTCTCCAAGCCACATGAGAAGAATAGTTCCTGATGCTGTAATCATAATTACAGAAAAAAGCTCAAAAGGAGACACGGCACCCATTAAACCCTGTCCTTGGGATCGAAGAAGCATAATCATACCATAAGACTGAATAAAGGCTAAGGGAACAGTAAACCAGCGAGTATACATATTTATCTTCTTTCTGCCCTCCTCACCTTCTTTATGAAGAGCTTCTAAGGAAGGAACAACATGAACCAAAAGTTGCATTATAATTGAAGCATTAATATAAGGACCTACACCCATCATGGCAATAGAAAATCTGCTCATGGTCCCGCCCGAAAAAACATCCAGAAGACCAAAAAGTCTACTTCTTTCAAAAAATTCCTTCAAAGCATCAAGGTCCACTCCTGGAATGGGGATGTGAGCAAGTATTCTTATTAGAAATAAAAGTAAAATAGTAAAAATAATCCTATTTCTAAGATCTTTTAATTTCCAAATTTGGATTAATTTTTGCCACATGTATTTATATCTAGAATACTATATAAAAAATAATAATTTGTTTTTATTTAGAAATCTAATTGTCATATTGCTACATTGTTAAGTTGTTGGGGTGTTTTTTGACAATTTAGCAATTATTTTTTCGCTTTATCTGTCTCTTTTTTTGTTGACTTTTTGGTTTCCAAAATAGTAATTTTCCCACCAGCTTTTTCTATCTTTTCTTTCGCTGTCTTACTAACTGCATCTGTCTCTATTTCAACCTTCTCCTTTATCTCTCCTTCTCCCAAAATCTTTAATTTGTCACTCTTTTTTAGAAAGCCTCTCTCTATCAAATCTTTTTTCGCTATTTTGCCTTCTCTTGAATAAGCAATAAGATCAGAAACATTCAAAATTTTGAAGTCTTTTCTGTTTATATTCTTAAACCCTTTCAGCTTTGGGATTCGAGCAACAATAGGGTTCTGACCACCCTCAAATCGAAAACGTGAAGTCGATCCAGACCTCGCCTTGTATCCCTTATGGCCCCTTCCTGAAGTTTTACCTTTTCCACTCCCATGCCCCCTTCCTACTCTTCTTTTAGGATTCGTAGTTTTAGTAGATTTTAGAGTATGTAATTTTATCATAAGACTTAAGAATTATTTTTTCTTGATCTCCTTTTTGGCTCTTTCTTTAGTTATTAATTTCTTATGTTTTAATAAGGACTGTAAAGCATCGATAGTAGCTATAACATTATTAATCTTATTAGAAGAACCGAAGGATTTAGCTACAACATCATTGAATCCTGCTAATTCCAATACTACTCTGACACTTCCGCCAGCAATGATTCCCCTTCCCTTCCTGGCAAATTTCAATAAAACCTTAGCACCTCTAGATTTGCCCACAACATCGTGTGCTATAGTGCCATTCAAAATTTCCACCTTGACCAAATTCTTTTTTGCTTTATCAACAGCCTTTGACACTGCCATAGCAACCTCGTTACCTTTACCGGTAGCATAACCCACTCTTCCCTTTTTGTCTCCTATTACAACCAGAGCTCTAAACCTCATTCTTCTACCCCCCTTTACTACTCTAGTAACCCTATCTATACTTATAACTTTTTCCTCAAACTCTTTTTCAACTTCTCTTTCTCTAGAAGTTCTTCTTGACCTGACAAAAGAAGTCTTTTTCCTCTTTTCGATACTTACAGATTCTTTTTTGGTTTCCTTTTTGCCTTCTTTGTTTCCCTCTTCGGAAACCTTAGAATCTTGAGTAACCTCAGCAATATCAGCTTTTATCTCTGCTTCTTTTTCTTCTTCTAATTTGTTTTCTTTACTGGCTTTTGTAGCCTTATCTTCACTCATAAATTTTCTTATACTAATAATTATTTATTATAAAAATACTAATTTTAATCTAACAACCTCAGACTTATATAATATTAATATATTTCAATGTTTTGATATCTTCCGGTACTTATGATTATTAGTTTAATAACAACGTTGCTGCTATATTATAAAATATTTCCTTTTCTTCGTTTCCTGTTGAGGTAGAAAATATCAGGTAATTTTTTTTATCAAAAGGCAGTGAAATTTGAATAGCATCTTCTGGATTTCTAGCATCGACTGATCTCTTTTCAAAAATTCTTATCCTAATACTCTGTTCTGAATCTGAATTATCCTTCTCCCGCAAAATATACTCTATGTTCGGATCTTCACTTTCTTCGTCTCCAGTTAAATCTTTTACCTCCCAACCTACTGGGTATTTAAAAGAAAAACCGTATTTTTCACTTTCGTAAACATCCCATTCTGCAGTCAAGTCTCCTATCACTTCTTTTACTTCTACATTCCTTATTGCACTACTCTTGCCCCAATAAAAACCTCCTATCAACGCCGCTAAAATCAATATAGCCACTACAACTTGGTTCCAACCTTTTATTTCTTCCTTGTTTTGATCTTGTTTTTTGTTTTCTCCCGAAGAATTCTCTTTGGGAGTCGCGTCTTCTTGGTGGTCTATCATTTCTTCACTCATTTTATTCTCCTCTCCCCTCCTTTGATTAATACTAACGCAATTGTATATTATACTAAAATTTCAATCCCCCTTCTCTTGCTCCTTCTGCAATTGACTTCACAATACCATGATAAGCAAACCTTCCTCTATCAAAAACTATTCCTTCTATTTTTTTATCTGAAGCCTTTTTGGCTATCAAAACACCAAGTTCTTTGGCTACATCAATTCTTTTTTTATCTTTTACTTTTTTTATTTCACCATCATTAGCACTTACTAAAGTATACCCCTTGCTATCATCTATTATCTGTAAATAAATATGTTTATTGGTCTTAGCAACAGAAAGTCTAGGAACATCTTTTTTTTCATTCAAAATTCTCGCCCTCACTCTCCTTTTTCTAGCCATTCTCTTTTTTTCTACTGGATATATTTTTCTCATAATCTTATTTACTAGATATTACTAATTATATTATTCACTACCGACTGCTTTTGCGGCCTTACCAGCTTTTCTCCTTACTATTTCATCTGTATATTTTATACCCTTACCTTTATATGGTTCGGGTTTTTTGAACTGTCTTATATTCGCAGCTACCTGACCCACCAATTGTTTATCAACGCCACTGACTTTTATTGTATTCTTTTCTACATTTACCTCAACTCCTTCTGGTATCTGGAAATTTATAGGATGAGAAAAGCCAATGTTTAATTCTAAAACATTATCTTTCTTGGTCACCCTGAATCCAACCCCAACTATCTCCAAACTTTTTTCAAAGCCCTCAGTTACACCCGTTACCATATTCTGTATTAGTGAACGAATAGTTCCGTGAAGAGATTTCTGTTCATTACTGTCATCTTTTCTCTCTACTAGAACACTATTGTCGCTAATAGAAATCTTGATTTTCTTACCAAAATCGTATTTCAACTCTCCCTTAGGACCCTTTACTGTCAGCACCCCATTATCAATATCGACTTTCACTTCTTTATCAAATTCTACTGGTAATTTTCCTGTTCTTGACATAATATTGTTTACTTAATAATTCTCTTTAATAAATTTCACAGATTATTTCCCCCCCCACATTCTCTTTTCTCGCTCTCTTATCTGTCATTATCCCCTTACTGGTCGAAATAATAGCTATGCCCAATCCCTTCAAAACTATAGGAAGATTGCCTCTACTACAATAAAATCTTCTACCTGGCTTACTTGTCCTTTTTAAGCTTTTCATAGAAGGATTGCCATTTTTATCATAAAGAAGAGAGATTCTTACATTTTTCTTGCCGTTTTTCTCTTCAATCCTATAGTCCCTAATATAGTTTTCTTCTTTTAGAATCTTTATAATCTCTTCTTTTATTTTTGAAAGTCTAATCAAGCAAGATCTTTGTCTTACTGCTTGAGCATTTCTAATTTGTGTTAACATATCTGCTATTGGATCCATGGGGTTCAATTTTTAATTTTGTAATTTTGTAATCTTTAAAATTTTATATAGAAATTGTTCATAAGATTGAAAATCTAAAAAAACACAAAGCTCTACCAAGAATCTTTCTTTACTCCTGGAATCTCTCCCTTATTAGCTAATTTTCTAAAACAAATCCTGCAAATACCAAACTTTCTCATATATCCTTTTGGCCTACCGCAAATACTACAACGATTATAAACCCTTGTCTTAAACTTGGATTTTTTCTTTAATTTTTCTGATTTTACTACTAACGATTTTTTAGCCATCGAAGCCTAACGTTAATTTATATTATATAAAGTGTATAATTACTATCTTTGCAATTTATTTTTTGAAAGGAAATCCAAAGTGTTCAAGCAACCCTCTTCCCATCTTTTTGTCTTTCTTGTTTAATTTTATAGTAATTTGTAAACCGTGTATTGATTCTGTATTTTCTATTTTTACCTCCGGGAAAACAACATGCTCATTTATGCCCAAAGAATAATTACCTTGCCCATCAAAAGAATTGGGATTTAAGCCTCTAAAATCTCTTATTCTAGGAAGAGCTATACTGATAAGGCGATCCAAAAATTCGTACATTCTATTCCCCCTCATGGTCACTTTCATGCCCACATCCATTCCTTCTCTTAATTTGAAGCTCGCTATAGACTTTTTTGATTTCGTTATTATTGGCTTTTGTCCTGTAATAGCAGTAATATTTTCTGCTATTTGTTCTATTGCTTTTGTGTTTTTTTCTACTCCTATTTTACCTACACCTACATTTATTGATATCTTTTCTATCCTTGGTAATGCCATTTTATTCTCCAACTCAAATTCCTCCATCATTGCTGGAATAATTTCTTTTTCATACTTTTTTTTCAATCTTGGTTGTTTTTTTTCTTTTGCCATCTGTGTTTGACTTAATTGAATTGTTATCTTGTTAAATTGTTACCTCGTTAAAAAACAAGATAACAATTTAACAAGATATCAAACTACCTGATTGCTTCTCCGCACCTCTTACATACCCTTTCTTTTTTTCCATCAGCTAATTTTTTATATCCTATTCTAGCATGTTTTCCACATTTTTCGCAAATCAAAGCCACATTTGATACATTGATAGGAAGGTTTATACTAATTCTGCCAACCTGTTTTGCGTTCCTAGTTGGCTTCTGGTGTTTTGTAGCTGAATTTACCCCAGTAATAATGACTTTCTCTTTTCTGGGGAAAACCTTTTCTACTTTTCCTTTTTTACCCTTATCCTTCCCAGCCAGAACATATACATTGTCGCCTTTTTTTATATACATAATATTTAATTAGTTTTAAATTGTAACCTTTAATTTTTTACTCTCAATTGCTAATTTATTATATTTCTGTCTCCTTATAATTTATAACTTGCAAAATTTCTGGTTCGTAGCCTGCTCTTTCAAGAGCATCTTTTATGTTTTTTCCATAAACCGTTTCCTCTTTACCAGAATGCATGTCCGCAACGCCAATTCTTACAAACTTAATTTCAAATGCTTTTAATCCCTCAGCCTTTGCTTTAAGTTTTTCATCAAAGTAAGTTGTTTCGCCTCCCACTTCTTTAACGCTCGATAATCTCGGCCTAACATCCTGAATTTTTAATCCAGCTTTTCCCAGCGCACCTATGTAATGAGGACCTTTGATTGTTTGTCTCGTCCCGTCTATAAAGTTAAGGACAAATTCTTTTTCTTTTGATTTTTCAAAAGATGAGTTTTCGATGTTCATATTTCCAACTTTTTATTAATAACCTTATAACTAAAGCACTTCAGGAGCCAGAGAAATTATTTTCATAAAACCTTTTTCTCTCAATTCCCTTGCTACTGGTCCAAAAATACGCGTCCCCTTGGGTTCTTTGTTCTCATTTATAATAACAGCAGCATTATCATCAAATCTAACGACAGTACCGTCTTTCCTCTTAATGTCTTTCCTTTGTCTAACAATAACAGCTTTTACTACATCTTTTTTCTTTACTATTCCTCTTGGTTTAGATTCCTTCACAGAAGCAGTTATGACATCACCTATCCGCGCATATCGCGCACGGGAACCACCCAAAACCTTGATGCATTGTATTATCTTCGCACCAGTATTGTCGGCTACCTTTAATTTCGTTTCTGCTTGTATCATAATTTGAATTATTACATTACTAAATTATTTTTTTTATTACTCTTTTTCTTCTATTTTTTCTTTCTCTTCTTGATCTTTATTCTTTGGTTCTTCCTTCTTCTTGCTTTCCTCTTTTTTTTCTTCAACTTCCTCCTTGCTTTCTTTGGCTTCCAAAATCTCCTCTCCCTTAAGTTCTTCTTTCTTCACTAGATGCTTTTCTCCAACCTTCTCTTTGATCATGAATCTTTTTTTCTTACTTATTGGCTTTGTTTCTTCAATTATTACAATATCTCCCTCATTAAAATTATTACCTTTGTCATCAGCTAAATACTTCTTAATCACCTTGAATCTTTTTTTGTAAAGAGGATGTATCCTCATTCTAAAAGTTTCCACAACAGTGGTTCTATCATCAATTTTTTTTGTTATTAATCCTTGTTTTGTAATTCTAGACATAATATTATCGGTTATTTCTTATTTAATTTTTCTGCCTCTTTTTCTCTTATAATAGTCAAAATTCTAGCAATTCTTTTGCGAGTTTTTAATTTTTCCGTAGTATCTTTCATTTCTCTATTTACTATTTTAAATCTAATCTCTCTAAGCTTTTTTTGTGCTTCACTAATATCCTTATACAATTGTTCCAATGTTTTTTCCTTCAACTCTTTTGCTTCTTTCATTATTTCTCGTTTATTATTATAATAATGCTTTTTCTTATTTATAAATAAATTTACACTTCAGGGACATTTTTTGAGAAGCTAGTCTCAATGCTTCTTTGGCAATATCGAAAGGCACCCCATCCATTTCATATATTATCCTTCCCGCTTCAACGTTTGCCACAAAATGATCCAAAGATCCCTTTCCTGAGCCCATGGGTGCTTCCGCAGCGTGTTTTGTTCTTGGTCTATCGGGAAATATCCTTATCCACACCTGTCCTCCTCTTTTTATATAACGAGTTATTGCACGTCTTCCCGCCTCTATCTGTCTTGCAGTAATATATCCTGAGCTCTGAGCCTTGATTCCATATTTACCAAAAGAAAGTTTATCCCCCCTTTTCGCAACTTTCTTTATTTGAGGGTTGAATTGACGTCTATATTTTATCTTTTTGGGCATTAACATAATAATTAAGTTAAAAATTAAAAACGAAAGGTTAAAAACAAAATTAGAAGTTTGAAATATTATATTTTTATGTTTTTAATTTTTAATAGTTTTGTACATTTGATTTATTATTCTTTTGATTTCTTATTTATTCTTTTTCTCTTCCTCTTTCTTCTTGTAAATCCAAACTTTTATACCAATAACTCCGTAAGTTGTATTTGCGGGAACATGAGCATAATCTATCTCCTCTCTGAAAGTAGATAGAGGAATCTTCCCCTTAGAAAAAACTTCCTTCCTAGCAATATCAGCTCCGTTCAACCTGCCGCCAACCTTTATTCTTACTCCCCTAATACCTGATTTCATAACATCTTCAAGGGTTTTTTTTACAGCCCTTCTATAGGGTATTCTTTTTTCTATTTGTTCTGCTATGTTCTTCCCCACTAGAGTAGCACTATTTTCCGGCAAAGAAACTTCTTCAATAGTCACTCCAGTTTTTCTCTTTGTTATTTTTTCTATTTCTTTTCTCAAAACTTCAATCCCCGCTCCTCCTCTTCCTATCAATATTCCGGGTCTGCTAGTATTTATAGTAACAGTAACATTATTGGCCGATCTAGTAATAATAATATCTGCTATACCTGCATTCTTATGCTTACTACCTATAAGTTTACGTATTTTATAATCTTCCAATAAATACTTCGCAAAGCTTTTATCTGAAAACCATTTCGATGTCCAGTCTCTAGATATTCCTACTCTTATTATTTTGGGATGAACTTTTTGTCCCATTTTTTTCTCCTTAGATTTTATCTTTTATAATTTTTTAGCTTTTGTTTTCTTTGATTCTTTATCCTTCTCTTCTTTTTTTACTTTTTTATTATCAGCTTTCTCCTCCTTCTTTGGTTCAACTTTATCCTCGACTTTCCTTGACTCAGATAACTTATCTTTATTCTTATCAAGAGAATTAGAAGATTTCTTTTTGAGTGTTTTCTTTTTTTCATCCTCTTTTTCTCTCAAAACTACTGTCAGATGAGTGGTTCTTTTTTTGATTGGCCTCGCCCTTCCTCTTGACCACGGGATCCATCTTTTCAAAGATGGTCCTTGATCAGCTGATATTTTATATATAAAAAGACCCTTCTCGCTTAAATTCTTATTTTTTGCATTAGCAACAGCACTATTTATGGTTTTTAGAATTATCTTCGAACCCTTTTTGGGACTTCTCAAAAGTATTGTTTTAGCAACAGCAATATTCTGATCACGAACAAGCTTACATAATCCCACCATTTTTCGCGGACTTATTTTTAAATACTTTGTTTTTGCTCTTATTTCACCTGTCATCTGTAATTATTATTTTTATGATGTTGTTCCTGTTGTCTTTCCTGCCTTCGCCTGTTCCTTTGCCATTTTCCCACCATGACCCCTAAATTTTCTAGTAGGGGAAAACTCGCCAAAACGATGGCCTACCATATTCTCCGTAACATATACATTTATATGTTCTTTACCATTGTGCACACCAAAAGTAAATCCTACCATTTCTGGAGAGATAACTGAAGAACGCGACCAAGTTTTTATTACTGTTTTGTCCCCTATTTTCAAATCCGCTACTTTTTTTAGAAGTTTTGGATCTATATGGGGTCCTTTTTTTGCACTTCTACTCATAATTATATAAAAGTTACTTAGTATAATGCTATTCTATTTTCTTCTCTTCTTAATTCTTCTTTTTATAATAAACTTATCGCTATACTTTGCTCTCCTAGTTTTGACTCCTAAGGCCTTCTTGCCCCAAGGCGTTTTTGGTCCTTTCTTAATACCAATGGGGGCTTTCCCCTCTCCTCCTCCATGAGGATGATCGTTGGGATTCATAGCGCTTCCTCTCACTGTAGGACGGATACCCATCCATCTTTTTCTGCCCGCTTTACCGATTTTTATCAAACCGTGTTCTACATTGCTAACCGTCCCGATAGAAGCAAAGCAATTCTTATGCACTTTTCTCAATTCAGAAGAAGGAAGCTTTATCGTAACCCAGTTCCCCTCTTTCGCAGAAATAGTAGCACAAGATCCAGCGCTCCTGACTATCTGTCCTCCCCTTCCTATCTCTAATTCTATATTATATATTGGTATACCAGCTGGAATATTAGCCAACTTTGCTCTATTTCCTTTTTTAATGGTAGTTTTTTCTGCTGTAACTATCTTGTCTCCAACCTTTATTTTATTAGGAGCAAGTAAATACCTCCTCTCTCCATCTCTATACTTTACTAACATTATATAGGCACTTCGAATTGGATCATATTCTATAGACTCGACTTCCCCCTTAACGCCTATTTTGTTTTGCTTAAAATCTATCTTTCTATATCTTTTTTTTGCTCCTCCACCTTTATGCCTTACTGATATTTTTCCACTGCTCGATCTACCTGCATTTTGCTTCCTCTTTGCAAGAAGTGATTTTTTTGGTTTCTTTTTTTTTGTAAGCACAGAAAAATCAGAAACAATCATTTGCCTTCTTCCTGGAGATGTTGGTTTGTATTTTCTAACTGGCATATCTAGTCTTATTAGCTTGTTATTTTGTTAGCTTGTCATATTACGTAATAAAAACAAACAAGATAACAATGTAACAAGTTAATATTTTTATCCATCTTCTGTTTTTTTAATTCTTGTTTTTACCCCTGTCTTCTTTTCTTTTTTTACCTTGTCGGTTTTTTCTATTTTCTTTACTTTTGTTTTAATGTCCTTTTTCTCGCCTTCTTTCTTTTTTTCTTCTCTTATTTTTATCTTTTCTCCTTTCCTGAGAGTAACTAAAGCTTTTTTGAAAGGAGAAACAATGCCAACCACCCTACCTCTTCGTCTTTTTTTTGGCTTTGTATTAATAATATTTATCTTGTCTACCTTCGTATTAAATATCCCCTCTACAGACTTTCTTATCTCATTCTTATTCGCATCCGGTAAAACCCTAAAGGTATACTTTCCAATTCCTTCTTGAGAAATTGTTTTCTCTGTTATTATGGGGCTTGTTAATATATTTTCTTTTTTCATTGGTTTTCTATTTAACTTTTTTTCTACCTTCTTTATCTCGATCCTGCTTAGGGGTTCTCTTAGTAACTTTTTCTCTCTCAATACCACCTTCCTTTAACTTATTAACCATCTCGTGCTTCTTAATTCTTTTATTTAGATGCTCAAAAGCATTTTTTGTGATAATTATCCATTCATTCTTCATCAATAAAAATGCGTTTATCTTATCTATACTATAAACCTGAGCAAGAGGTAGATTGGAAAATGCAAGATGAATTTTGCCCCCCTCCTCACTATTCATAAGCTCTACATCTAGAAGAACAACCACTTCCTTGTCAATACCAAGAGAGGACAAAAGATTGAATGCTGATTTGGTTTTTCCATCCTCGATCTTTATTTCTTCTAGTATTTTTATCTTTTTATCTTTTATTTTTTCTAGAAAAAGCCTTGCCAAAACCAAAGTTTTTTGTTTCCTGTTGATAGTTTTAGAAAAATTTCTTCTAGAAGTAGGTCCAAAAGTAACACCTCCTCCTACCCATATGGGAGAACGGCTGGAACCATGCCTAGCTCTGCCGCTTCCTTTTTGACGCCATGGCTTTTTTCCGCCTCCTCTAACTTCAGATCTGTCTTTGGTGTTAGCAATAGACTGACGCTTATTGGCCATATTGGATCGAGCTACACTAGAAACCAAAAGATCAGAAACCGAACCATCAAAACCGAAATCAACAGTTCCCTTTTTCTCTCCCTTGATTGTAATAACGTCTATCTTTGACATTGACTATTTTTTAGCTTACTAAAAGCAAAAATATTTAATAAATTCTTATTACCCCTTTATTTCCAATAGCCCTCCCCTAATACCAGGCACCGAACCCTTTACTAGTAACAAATTATTATCTTTATCTACATCTGCTACTTCTAAATTAAGAATGGTTTTTCTGCTTGGTCCTTTTCGACCAGGCATCTTTTTTCCCTTGAAAACATGTTGAGGAAATGCAGAACCTATCGATCCTATCCTTCTTTGTTCAGGATGCCCATGACTAGAAGGATGACTCCTAAAGCCCCATCTTTTTATGCCACCAGCAAAACCCTTGCCCTTTATGTTGCCAGTAACTTTTATTTTGTCCCCTTTTTCAAAAACCGAGATATCTATACTATCTCCAATCTTAGAATCTTTCACTTCAGTCCTAAACTCTTTTAGTTTCCCTAATTTTTTTCCTGATTTTTTCAAGTGGCCCTCTTGGGGTTTTTTTATTTTTTTCTTTTCAAAGGACCCAATCTGCAAGGCTTCATAATCGTCGCTTTCTTTCTTTTTTATTTGGGTAACAAAACAAGGATCAATAGATATAACAGTAACAGGAACCATTACTCCTTCTTTACTTATTATATTTGTCATACCTATTTTTTTACCCAACAAAAACTTTGTCATAATATTTTTTTATCGGACTTTATTTAAAAGTCACATCAAAACAAAAAACCGGCAAGCCCACGAAGTTGTCCGGTTGGGTTAATACCGGTTTTCGGCTTAGCTACCTTATTTTTTTATCTAATTTTTATATTAATTAATAAGCATAATTACTTGAATTACCAACCCAAGACTCTAGCAAAGCAATCTTTCGTTACATCTTTATCTCAATATCAACACCCGCAGGAAGATTTATATTCATTAAAGAATCTATAGTTTTGGAACCGGGATCAAATATATCTATCAATCTTTTATGTATTCTCATAGCAAATTGTTCCTGGGCTTTCTTGTGAATAAAAGTAGAACGAAGAACAGAAAAAAGACTTCTTTCTGTTGGAAGAGGAATAGGACCAGCAACCTTAGCGCCAGTTCTTTTCACGGTTTCCAAAATCTGAATAGTAGATTGATCTAATACCTTATGGTCATAAGACTTCAATTTCAACCTTATTTTCTGCTTGCTTGATTCTCTTACCTTCTTTTTTGAAGATTTATCTTTCTCTGTAGCATCAGATTTTGCTTCAACAGATTTTTGGGTACTTTTTTCAGACTGAACTTTTTCTTTTTTATTCATCCTTTTTGTTAAACGAAACAAAAGCGGGTTATAAAAACCCGCCTTTATTGTCTATTTTATTTAATTATTTTTGTTACTGCTCCAGCTCCTACGGTCTTACCGCCTTCACGAATAGCAAACCTCAATCCCTCTTCCATTGCAACCGGCACAATAAGTTTTACCTTTAGATTGACTGTATCACCAGGCATTACCATCTCAGCGCCTTCCGGTAATTCCACGTCACCCGTAACATCTGTTGTTCTTATGTAAAACTGAGGCTTATATCCCTTGAAGAACGGTGTATGTCGACCACCTTCTTCTTTGTTCAATATATAAACCTTTCCTTCAAACTCAGTGTGGGGAGTTATGCTTCCTGGCTTTGCCAAAACTTGACCTCTTTCAATGTCTTCTCTTTCCACGCCTCGAAGAAGCACTCCAACATTATCACCAGCCCTACCTTCGTCAAGCATCTTTCTAAACATTTCTACTCCAGTAACAGTGGTCTTACTAGTATCTTTTATACCCACTATTTCTATTTCATCATTTACCTTCACTATTCCTCTTTCTATCCTTCCCGTAGATACTGTTCCTCTACCTT
The DNA here is from genome assembly GCA_964424445.1 of uncultured Candidatus Saccharibacteria bacterium. Taxonomy (GTDB): domain Bacteria; phylum Patescibacteriota; class JACPGU01; order JACPGU01; family JACPGU01; genus CAYRIM01. The sequence goes on from CAYRIM010000010.1 coordinate 13,176, forward strand.
TTATAGAGAAAACGTCTTCCACTGGCATTAGAAATGGTTTATCAATATCTCTTTCTGGCTCTGGTATATAAGTATCAAGAGCGGTAATAAGTTCCAAGATAGGTCCACAAGTTGGACAATCACTTTTACCGCACCCACACTCCAAGGCTTTTAAGGCTGATCCTCTAATTATTGGAATGTCCTTGCCAGGAAATTCGTATTTAGTCAGCAAGTCTCGAACCTCTTCTTCTACCAAATCGATAAGTTCTTTATCGCTAACCTGATCTGTTTTATTCAGAAACACCACAATATAAGGAACACCTACTTGACGAGCAAGCAAAATGTGTTCTCTGGTTTGAGGCATG
>CAYRIM010000011.1:0-13515 GCA_964424445.1 uncultured Candidatus Saccharibacteria bacterium
AGGTGAGAGAATTGGCAATTTTAGTAATGCCGGAGGAAGGTGGTCTTTTCCCGCTTTATTTATTCAATATCTTTCATCCTATCCCAGTAAGCGAGAGGCTGCAAAAAGTAATATATGAAGAAATCTCCGGGAAATTGGAATCAAAGCTTAAGAAAATAACTCCTTCTTTTATCAAAAAAACAGCGGAGCATCTAAGAATAACCCCTCCTGTCTTAAGGAAAAGCAAGAATAGGAAACTGAGTTTAGATTTGGTGATCTGGGATATCGATCCGGAGATGAGGACTGTGAAAGTCAGAATATCTTTTCCTTTTACTCCCGACACACTTTCTCCTTCAAGAGATTATAGTAGAGAGATTGTGCGCTATACTCAAATCGTTACAAAAATAGGTTTCATGATGGAGGGAGATTCAAGCATTACCTATGTCGCCTCAATTTCTAAAGAGAACCCACCTGTCGCTGTACCCATACCTGGAAGAGAAGATCTTCAAAGTAATACTTCTTTTTATTATGTGACAGAAGAGGAGCTCGAGATAGATCCTGGTGGTGTTAAAAAAGTTGCTCAGAAAATATCTGAGAGTTTTTAGTAGTGCGCTCAAGGTTTTCGTAAAAAACCAAAGGCGCACTTTTATTTTACTTTAAGATTGCAATAATCTCTTTTTTTATGCTAAAATTACATCAAGGTATCCAAAGATGCTCTTTTTGAAATTTGCCGGGTTAGCTCAGTGGTAGAGCAGTGGACTGAAAATCCTCGTGTCCCCAGTTCGATTCTGGGACCCGGCATTATAGTAGATAGAGTTTAAAAATTTTCATTGAGCTCAGTGGTACCCGCCCGCCACGCAAGCCGAAGCTTGCGAAGGCGTTGCGGGCAGGGAGCAGTGGACCCGCCCATTATGGGCGGGGCAGGCTGAAAATCTTACCCTGTGGGATAACGGTGTCCCCAGCTTCCCTAAGGGATCCCTTCGGGACGATTCTGCCTGTCCGCCAATTATTTGCGAAGCAAATTGTGCGGAGGACCCGGCATTATAAAAAAATAAAAATTTAAATCTCAAAAGTCAAAACTAATATTAAAAATAAAAAATGGATACTACAAAACAAGAAGAAAACAAAATAAAGCTACCAGAATTTGATCCCTCTTTGTTTTTTGGTTCTGATAAAAAGGTAAGCTCTAATCCGAAAGATATTTTGAAAGAGATAGGAGTTGAAGAAAATAATGTCGTCGCTGATTTTGGTGCAGGAATAGGATTTTTCGTAATGGAGATAGCAAAGATAGTGGGCAGTAGCGGTAAGGTGATAGCTGTTGATATTGACAAAAATTTACTTGATAGTCTGAAAAATAAATCGATCGAAAGCGGTTTGAAAAATATATATGGAGTTGTGGCTGACTTGGAAATACCTGGATCGACAAAGATAAAAGACAATTCTTGTGATGTAGTTTTGATAATTAATGTCTTATATCTTATTAAAAAAAGACAAGAAGTTATAAATGAGGCTTATAGGATACTAAAAAAGGGAGGCAAACTAGCAGTAATGGATTGGAAGGAGAAAGGTATACATACAGTCATAGAAAAAGAGCAGATTATTTCTGCAAAAGATATAAAGAAAATAGGAGAAAAGGCCGGATTTATTTATAAAAGAGTTTTCGAGGCAGGCTTGTCTCACGAAATAAGTGAATTTGTAAAATAATGAATTAACAAAATAAAAAACTAAAAAATTGATTTCTTATTCTATTATTTTTTTTAATTTTTTAACATCATGACTATAGAAAACATAAAAATTTTTTTCCAACCTCAGTATTTATTTAATCCTTATCCGGGATACAATATGGATTTGATGCCAACACTATTGATTTTTTTTGTTATTTTGGTAATATTATCAGTTGTAAGTTTTATTTTTTTAAAAAAGAGTAAAAAACAACCCATAGCCTATATATGGAGCAGTGTTTACAGCTGGTTTTTATGGGTTGGTATTGTCGGAATTGTACTGCTTTTTTTTAGGTTTGAGGGAATCGCTTATCTTTCTATGAGATTTTTGCTTTTTTTATGGTTGATTTTGTTTTTCTTTTGGGGTTTATACATTTTATGGTTTGGCAGGAAGAGATATAAAAAGATCTTAAAAAAGCAGAAGGAGAAGAAGGAAAAGGAAAGATATTTCAAAAAGAAATAATATTAGAATACAATTTATTATTGTTTATCCAAAATTATGGTTACAAAAACCACTACAACGAAAGAGAAAGAACAAACGGACATCATAAAAGATGGTATTATTTCTATGGAAAAGCTTCTAAGGGATACCAATATTCCCCTTAAAATATATAAAGAGGGGGATAAAGTGGAAGCTAAGATAAAAAGAATAACGAAAAATAAGATATTTGCAACTGTGGATGATAGAATTAATGGAATTATTGGAGGAAAGGAATTGCTTTTTGATCCTCAGTTCGTAAGAGGATTAAATACTGGCGATACTATTTCTGCTTATGTAGTTTTTTTAGAAGATGATGAGGGCAATATGTTGCTTTCCCTTCGAAAAGCTGGAAGAGAAAATATATGGGCCAATTTTCAGAAGAAACACGAAGATAAGGAAACAATTTCTGTTGTTGTCACTGATGCCAATAAGGGCGGATTGATTATAGAAATGGGAGGTGTAAAAGGATTTCTGCCTGTTTCTCAGCTTTCTGCTGATAATTATCCTAGAGTGGAGGGCGGAGATAAATCAGAAATCTTAGAGCGTCTCAATAAGATGGTGGGAAAAGCTATTGATGTTAAAATACTTTCTATAGATAGATCCTCTAATAAACTTATCTTTAGTGAGAGAGAAGCTATAGGTAATCGCGATGTACCAAAGGGAATAAAAGTAGGGGATGAGGTAGAAGGAAAAGTTACGGGAATAGTGGATTTTGGCTTTTTTGTGGAGGTGAACGGTGTGGAGGGCTTAGTGCATATTTCCGAGATTAGCTGGGGTAAAGTAGAGGATGTAAAAGATTTTGTGAAAGTAGGCGATAAACTAAAATTAAAGATTATAGATATAGAAAATAGCCGACTTTCTCTTTCCATGAAAAGACTGGAAACAGATCCATGGAAAAAATTAGTGGAAGGACTTGAGGTGGGAAGTATAATAAAAGGAAAAGTAAACAAGATAACCCCCTTTGGTGCTTTTGTGAAGATAAAGCTTGATGGAGGAGGAGAAATAGACGCTCTAGTACATATTTCTGAAATATCCAGCAAGCACCTGACAGATCCAAAGGAAATTTTGAAGGTTGGCGAAGAAAAGAATTTCAAAATATTAACGATAGAGCCGGAACAGCATCGTTTGTCATTAAGTTTGAAGGCTTTGGAGGAGGGCGCAAAAAAAGAAGAGGTAGAAAAAGAAGATAGTAAGGAAGAAAAGAAGCCTTCTGCTATGAAAGATTCCAAGGAAACAAAAAGTAGCGCTCTAGAATCTCTGGGCGGTGGTATAGTAAAAAAATTAGCAAAAGCAGGTATTAAAAAAATAACTGATTTGAAAAAGAAAAAGAAAGAAGATTTAGTAGAAATAGAAGGAATTGGGGAGAAGACAGCGGAGAAAATAATTGATTTAACCAAGTAATTAGGGTTGATTAAAATAATTTACAATTATGGAAAAAAGCTTCCAAAGAACCTGTGCTATTTGTAGGGCGAAAAAGCAAAAAAACAAGCTTTTTCGTTTTTTAATTCATGGTTCGATAGGCTCACCACAGGAGACGAGAATTGTTTTTGATAAAAATCAGAAAGGCGAGGGACGAGGTTTTTATATTTGTAGTAAGAAATGTTGGGATGAAGGGGTGAAAAAAAAGAAAAAAATAAAACATAGTTCTAGAGAAAATAGATTTATTACTCTACCCAATATTAGTTTTGAAGAAATAGTTAAGATTTGATAAAATGAAGTAGGATTTTTAATTTTATAAAAATATTAGAAAGGAATTAATAAAAATGGAAATAAAATATCACGGTCATTCTTGTTTCGAAATAAAAAATAAAAACATTACTGCTATTACGGATCCCTACAGTGAGGAAGTGGGTCTCAAATTACCAAAACTGAAGGCAAATATTGTGACAGTCAGTCATGATCATTATGATCATAATAATATATCCGCGATTGACAGAGCTAACAGTGAAAAAGAAGTTTTTGTGGTCAATAATCCTGGTGGATATGAAGTGGAAGGAGTTTTGATTGAAGGAATAGCTTCTTTTCATGATGATAAAGAGGGCGAGGAAAGAGGTACTAATACTATTTTTAATATAAAAATGGGAGACATTACTTTGTGCCACTTAGGTGACTTGGGAACTAAATTGACAGATGTTCAAACTGATGAAATAGACGGGGTTGACATTCTTTTCGTTCCCGTTGGTGGAATCTATACTATTGATGCAAAAACTGCTGCGGATGTTGTTAATAAAATAGAACCAAGAATTGTTATTCCGATGCACTATAAGACGGAAGGATTGAAGATAGAATTAGAGGGGGTAGATAAATTTATAAAAGAAATGGGAATGGAAGCAGAGAAAATGGATACTCTCAAGATTGAAAAGAAAGATCTGCCACAGGAGGAAATGAAATTGATTGTATTAAACAAGGCTTAATAAATAACAAATTACAAAAAATAAATTTCAAGCAGATATCAAATATTGATGACCCAAACAAAATACGACTTAGGAGATAGAACTTTAAATTTTGGGAAAGGGATTATAAGATTAGTATAATTTTTATCTAAAGATCCAATAAATAAAGTTTTTACTTTACAAGTTTTAAGGTTGGGTTATAGTATTGGTGCTAATTATATTGAAGTAAATGAAGCTTTGAGTAAGAAGGATTTTTTGATGAGAATGAGAATATCAAGAAAAGAAGCTAAAGAAACAATTTATTGATTAAAATTGATAATAGAGAACAATAACAATTCAGAAGTTAGAATGATCCCTTTATTACAGGAAGCAACTGAGCTTTTGAAAATTTTATCTTCTATTATGGAAAAATCAAAATAATTTTTTTAGAATTTGGGTAATTGTAATTTGTTTGATATTTGTAATTTTGAAATGAGCCGAGGTGGCGGAATTGGCAGACGCGCAGGACTTAAAATCCTGTGGAGGTAATACTCCGTGCGGGTTCGACCCCCGCCCTCGGCATTATTTATTATTGTCATTTTTTCTTTTTTTACTTATAATTTTTCATAGAGGGCCTAAAGGGCTCTTTATTTGTTCTTTAATAAATGTATTAATCTCGGTAGCCTTACCTCTTTTTTAAAAAAAGGAGTAGGGTTGCCGAGATGGCAGACACTACTTGGGTTTGGCCCGAGAATAAAAAAAGAAAGGAGCAGTAAAGTGGAAGCCCAGATGGCTTGTAATAATCTAAGAAGAATGACCGCTTCTATGTGCGTAGCCGACGAGATTTTTTGTATGGGGGTTCGCGAAATCTTTGGTGATTATCGCTTTCTTTACCGCGATTTCAAATTGACTAAAGATGTTAAGGTAGAGGATCCCTACGAAAAAGATGATATGTGTGGTGGCCCCATGTGGTTTGTCCCAGAAGGTTGGCCACTAGGGATGCTCGTTGCTTATAGAGCATTCAAGTTTAGAGCAAAAATTCTTCGGTTCGGGATAAGTGACGCGTGGGACGTAGAAGCTCACATCGGTCTGGATCGTTATGACCACGAAATGAGAAAAGGTTGGGAGCCTATGTATTTCAAGCTTTCTTACAATCGCACTGATTGCGATAAAAAGGAAGAAGTTAAGCTAGAAATTGATCGCAGAAGCACACCGACCGGTTTGTGGATCGCAACCATCCAAGAAGTTTCTTAGCAAAGGGCATCATGTAATTCTGGAAAATACTAAGAAAAGGAGAAAGACAAGATATGGAAGTGAACGAAAGATTAATTGTTGCCGCTGATTTCTCATCGAAGGAATGCGGGGGTATCGAAGGTGTTGAAAAAAAGGTCATATCATTGGCACAAGAACTGGAAGGATTGGGGGTTTACATAAAAGTAAACTCGATCCTGCGAGCAATGGGATATGATTTGATTACAAAGCTACATGATCTTGGCCTGAAAGTCTTTGCAGACCTCAAGCTCATCGATATTTCCAACACACTGAAAACCGATGGAGAAATGTTAGCAGAGGTAAAACCCGAGATTCTGACAGTGATGTGTTGTGCTGGTATCGATGGAATGAATGCTGTACAAAACGTTCTCGGAGACGTCACAGAGATCCTCGGAGTAACAGTTTTGACTTCTCTGAACGAAGAGGAATGTCAAGCGATATTCACCTGTTCTACGAAAGCTGGGGTGCTAAGATTCGCTCGCATGGCGCAACTAGCTGGCCTTGGCGGGCTTATTCTGTCTCCTAAGGAAGTTGATGTTGTTAATAGTAGGTTCGAGTTGGCACTTAGTTTTAATACGCCTGGTATCAGACCGGCATGGTCTATTATCGATGGCGATGATCAAAGTAGGGTGCTGACTCCCCCAAAAGCTATTAAGAATGGAGCAGAGAGAATAGTAATGGGGCGTCCAATCGTTCGGGCTAGCTCGAACGGTGAAGGATTTCCCCAAAGCCCTAGAGAAGCTGTAGAACTTACTCTAAAAGAAATCCAAGAAGGTTTGGATTTAAGAGAGGGGAGTGAAAAAAAATGACCGAAGAAGAAGTGCTAGATCATGTAAAGAGCGGAAGGGTTTTTTATCTCTCTCCTGATCATTTTGATGAGCGTATGATGACGGTTGCAGAGATGAGGGCGATATTTTCTTATTCTTATTTCAATGCTTTCTGGCAGTACGAGGACCCTCCTTGTGCTGAAAAACTGCATGCTCTTCTCAAATCCGGTCTTCATAGCAACGGTTTCATTGCGTGCAGGGATGTTCTCAAATATCCCGTTCTCTGTGAACTGTTTGCTTATGAGATAATGAAAGTAATCGAGCGCAGACTCATGATCCCCCAAAGAGCTCCAAGGATTGATGCTGTTGCTAGTTCTGCTTATTCGGCTATAAGCTTAGGGTGGGAAGTCGCCCGGTTTATGAGCAATAAATACAACAGAACGATCGCACATGTAGTGGTCGAGAAAGACAGTCGGGGCAACCCAACAGTTATCCGCGGGGGGATTGATCCGGGCGTCAATGTTCTGATTCTGAACGAGCTTATGACAACAGGAGGAGGGAGTACGCTTGAAACAAGAAAAGCTGTTTTGACCTGCAACGGTGATGATCCAGCACCGACGGTTCTCGAGCCAGCCTTTGTTCTCGTTCATCGCTCAAAAGATTACACGCTCGCTGATGGTTCAGCGGTTCAGCCGGTTTTTCATTTCGATATCGAAAATTTCGAGCCGGAGGAGTGTCCTTACTGCAAGGCTGGATCAGAAGCTATAAAGCCTAAGGTTGGTGACGGAACTAACTGGAGAAGGCTACACGGTCAGATATAGCTTCTTTCGTAATTTTGATATTTTCCAAGCAGTTTGGGATTTCCCCAAACTGCTTTTTTATTGCTTTTTTTATGCTATAATTTTATTGTCTAGGCGACAAAAAGTTCCTCACTGTTTTTGGTGGGGAATTTTTTTATTGCAAAAAAATGGGTGTGTTATAAAATAAAATTATAAATAAAAATAATAAATAGCCCTTCAGCTCTTTTCGCTGGCGCGAAATTTGCTCAGGGCAAGGAGGACAAAATGTTCAAAAAAACACTTACTGTATTATTAAGCTTAACTTTGCTTTTGGGGATCTTTACTATAGCACCAAGAGCAGAAGCGTTTGTTGATTATGATTATGAATATATAGATCAATCTGCTTATCCATCATCTCTTGCGCCAGATGTTATTACTAATGTATGGATTCAAATAAAGAATACTGGTACAGTCAATTGGTATAATTCTGGAGACAATGTGGTTAGGCTTGGTGCGGGTTCAGTATATGGGAATTCTAATCAACAAAGGGATTATCATAGTGAATTTTATGATTCTATTACATGGTCATCCGATAATCGTCCAGTAGCTATCTCGGATGCAGTTGTTCAACCGGGAGAGAGCACTCATTTTCAATTCAATATCAAGGCTCCCTCAACTCCTGGAGTCTACAAGGCTTATTTTACCCCAGTAGCTGACGGTATTACCTGGATGAAGGATATGGGCATATATTGGCAGATAACAGTGGTAAGTGAGGGCGGTAGTCAGAATGAAGGAGGGGAGAGTAATTCGGGTATAAGTGTTAGTTATCTAGAAATGTCTCCTTCTGATGGTTTTTCTGTAAGATCGGGAGATGTAAGTGATTTTGTGATTTCGGCTCACTATACCGATAGTTCTGTTCAGGATGTTACAGACATGGTAACTTGGAATGTTACTTATGGTACAGGAACAGGGACTATGCACACAGAAATTCCCGGAAGATTTATAGCTGGAGGTATAGGCACTTGTACTATCACAGCTAGTTTTGCAGGGAGGAGCGTGAGCTCAGGAACAATAACAATAACACCACTATAATTGATATTCTTTTAAACTTTTGACATTTGGTTTTTTTTGCTATAATTAGTATATTGCTAATATAAGTATTAATAAAAAAATAACCATGAAGGTAAATAAAGAAAAATTCAAGGACGTAGATGAGGATTGGATTCATACAGAAGTCCTAGGTCAAAGGGGAAAGAAATCGGGTTTTTTCTCTAACTGCATTATTATAATCGTTTTGATTTTTGCTGTTGCACTTTTAGTTATTGCTTTTCGTGGAATGTTTGAGAAAAAAGACCTTTCTGATCTTGAAAATCTAGATAATATCAAAAAGCAAATAGAAGAAGAGATTCCAGTTATCGAAAAGGAAGAGGAAGAAGAAAAAGAAGAAGAGAAGACTGAGGAAGTGGTTTATGTAGTCGAGGCTGGAGACAATTTAGCTTATATCGGTATGGAATTTGGTGTAGATTGGCAGGAAATAGCCGACAGAAACGAGCTTGAAGAACCCTTTGATCTTAATGTTGGGCAAGAGTTAATAATACCCGGTGTATTAAAAGATATTGTGGATGAGGAAGAAGAAAGTGATGGTCCTTCTGATTCAGATGACTCTACTTATACAGTAAAGGAAGGAGATACTTTGGCGGGAATAGGATTAGAGCTGGGTGTTCCTTGGGAGAGCATAGCAGAATTAAACGAACTAGAGCCTCCATATGCTTTGACTGTAGGGCAAGTTTTGGATATATCTGTTGAATAAGGGAAAAACAAGATATAAAGTGAATAAAAAAAAGAAGCATTAAATGCTTCTTTTTTGATGAACAAACCTCTTATTGCTTTTGTTCTTTTATAATTAGCTGATTGCTTTCATCGGTATTTATAAAAGGATCAAAGCCAAGGTTTGGTAAGATCTCTTCGATGACTTGATATAAAATGCTTAGAGGGGGAGGTTCTATGTTGTACGTATGTACAAATTCAACCTCCTCCGGTATTAGCTGTACTATTATTTCTTTTTTTCCCCTTTCTGCTTCGGTGATTTTTTTTATAATCGATAGAATAAGCTCTCTGTTTATTCTACTGTCATCGAAGTTAAGATTATTCAGTATCGTGGTCATTTTATTGTTTAGTTCCACGATACCACCTCCTTTCAGGAGTGATTTTAATGTTCTTCTTTATGATTAATTATCTGGTACAATTCCCAGATAAGTTCTTCTTGTCTTGTTGCTTTTTCTTCTAGTTTTTTTACCTTTTCATTATAGTCTGGAGCCTTTGTTTTGCTGGATAGTTGCGCTTCTAATGATCCAATCATAATAAGGCTTTGTTCGTATTTATACAAAAGCTTATTGTATAAAACTTTATAATCAATAATGCTTCCTTGGTTTTGGCTGGAAGAAGCAAATTTTTCGACATTTTCTTCTATAACTTTTCTCAGGGGAACCAAATCATCATGTTTCTCCTGTTTGATTTTTTGTTTTTCTGTTTTTTTGATTTTATTTTCTTTCTTTTCCTTTTTTGCATAATCTCTAGTCTTGTGTGATCTTTTTCCTCTTGGAGGTTTTGTGAAATCTTTCAAGCTCTGCTTTTTTATTCTATATTCATTGCCCTTTTTTCCTTTTATGAGTTCAGCGGACAATCTGCCGGCCTTAATATATCTCCTGATGCTTTTCTCGGAGACATTTAAGAAGTTGGCGACTTGTGATAGAGTAAGCTGGGTAGACATAGTATTAATTTTCTATACATATTCATTTTTTCATAATAAACAGGTTTTGTCTAGGTATTTTAATATTCACTATTAAATATTTATTTTCTTTACAAATGTTATATAGCATGTTATATTCATTTTATATAAATTAACTATTATAAATGTGAAAAGCATAAATATCAACGAACTACAATCGAAAGTTTCCCAAGTTCTAAAGGATGTAGAGAAGGGTAGCTCTTATGAAGTAATTCGCTATAGTAAACCTATTGCTGTTATTCTAAGTAAGGAAGAGTATGGAGAATTGAAAGGAGAGTTGGAAGATATTCGTGCCAACTGTAGATTTTGTGCGCAAGAATTAAGAGAGAGATTGGAAAAAATAAAAAAAGAAAAGATAGATAAATAATAATGAATAAGAAAAAAAGGATATATTTGGATTATTCTGCAACTACCCCTATGGATCCCAGGGTTATTGATGTTATGTGTGATTTTATGGGAAAAAAATTTGGCAATCCCTCTTCTTTACACAGTTTTGGCAGGGATGCTAGGAGAGAAGTAGAAAAAGCGAGGAGCAAATGTATTGATTTTATAGGGGCAGATAATCCTTCGGAAATTATTTTTAATTCAGGTGGCACAGAATCAGATAATTTAGTTTTGGAAGGAATAATAAATGGAACAAAAGAAAAAATACCACACATTATAACTACTTCCATAGAACACAAGGCGGTACTTGAAAAATTAAAAGATTTGGAAGGCCAGGGCTTGGTAAAAGCCACGTATTTAAGAGTGGACAAGTATGGACAAATAAGCATAGACACTTTAAAAAAGGAAATTAAAGAAAATACCGTGCTTGTTTCTATAATGTATGCTAATAACGAAATAGGAACTGTCCAGCCAATAAGAGAAGTGGGTAAATTCTTAGAGAAACTTAATAAGAAAAGAAAAAAAGAAGGTATGCCAAGGATTTATCTCCACACTGATGCTGTTCAAGCTTTTGCTTACTTGCCTTGTAATGTTAAATATTTACATGTAGATTTGATGTCGATATCTTCTCATAAAATTTATGGTCCAAAAGGTGTAGGCTTTCTTTATGTAAAAGAGAATACTCCTCTAAAACATAATATTGTTGGTGGGGCACAGGAATTCAAAAAAAGAGCTGGTACAGAAAATACAACTAGTATTATAGGTTTGTCGAAGGCAATTGAACTTTTGGAATTCGAGCAGAAGGAGGATGATAAAAAGATAAAAAATCTCAGAAATAAATTAATCGAAGGAGTTGCAAAAATACCGAACGTTTATTTAACTGGACACCCTAAAGAAAGATTACCCAATTTGGCTAGTTTTATTTTTCAGGGTATAGAGGGAGAGTCTATTCTTATTAATCTGGATTTGGAGGGTGTGGCAGTATCTACGGGAAGTGCTTGTACTTCGGGCACTCTTGCTATGAGTCATGTTTTATCTGCCTGTGAATATAACCCCCAGGAAGCCCAGGGAAATATACGTTTTTCTTTGGGACGCTTTACTACAGAAGAAGAAATCAACAGAGTTTTAGAGGTTCTCCCCTCAATTATAAGTAAATTAAGGAATATTTCACCAATCAGTAAATAAAAAATACTTATGATTAACGAATACACTAAAAAAGTAATAGATCATTTTACTAATCCCCGTAATGTGGGGGAAATAAAAAGTCCTAGCGGAATAGGTGAGGTGGGTAATCCTATGTGCGGAGATGTGATGAAGCTTACAATAAAGGTGGACACAATAAATAAAGATGGACATATTGAAGAAATAATATCAGATGTAAAATTCAAGACCTTTGGTTGTGCTGCGGCGATAGCTACTTCATCTGTGGTGACTGAAATGGCTATTGGTAAAACACCGAAAGAAGCTCTGGAAATAAAAAGAGAAGATGTAGTAAAAGAGTTGGGTGATCTACCTACTATAAAAAAACATTGTTCTAATTTAGCAGCTGATGCGTTGAGGAAGGCAATAGAAGATTATAAAAAGAAAAATTAAAAAGTTGCCTTATTTATGCTAATAAATGATAATAAAAAACCTAGAGTAGTGGTAGCAATGTCGGGCGGAGTGGATAGTTCTGTTGCTGCTTTTTTATTAAAGAAAAAAGGCCTCGATGTTATAGGGATTTTTTTGAAATTGAGTCTGGGCTCTGAGAGCGGACTTTATAAAGCAAGACAGACAGCAGAAATGCTTAGTATTCCCTTTTATGTGATTGATTTAAGTGGGGACTTTAAAGAAAAAGTTGTTGACTATTACATAAGTGAATATGAAAAAGGCAGAACACCCAATCCCTGTGTAGTGTGCAATAAGCTAATAAAATTTGGCTTACTTTGGGATAAAGCAAGAGGTTTGGGAGCTGATTTTTTGGCTACGGGACACTATGCTCGCCTTCGGCGAGTAAATTCAAAATTTAAATCTCAAAATTTAAAATTTAGGAGTTCTGACTTACGTCAGAAAAACTATTATATTTTTCGGGCAAGGGATGAAAAGAAAGATCAGAGTTATTATTTGTGGAGTATTGACAAAAGGATTATTTCACATCTAGTCTTTCCTCTTGGAAATATGAAAAAAGAGGAAGTTAAAAGGATAGCTAGAAAAGCCAAATTACCGATAGGTGAAAGGGAAAGTCAGGGAGCTTGTTTTTTTGCCAAGGGGGAAAATAAAAGATTCCTATCTTCTTTTGCAAAAAAATTAAAAAAGGAAGGGAATATTATTGATAGGGAGGGGAATATTTTAGGTAAGCATAAGGGCTTAATTTATTATACAATAGGTCAAAGAGAGGGACTTGGAGATTCCATTGCTGCACAATGGAATAAATTTCAAACTACAAGCAATGGACCGCAAAAAAATTTCAAACGCAATCCATCACCACTTTATGTTATTGGATTAGATATTAAAAAAAATCAGCTTATTGTAGGAGAAAATAAAGATATTTTTACAAAGGAATTGAAGGCAGATTCTCTGAATATTTTGGATGAAAAAATTTTTAATATGAATAATAAAAATATTTATGCACAGGTTCGCGGAGGTCATGAAGCGCAGAAATGTAAGATTATTAGTATTGATAAAAAAAATATTTTTCTCGAATTCAAAAAGCCAATTAGGGCTGTTACTCCTGGACAGAGCGTGGTTTTTTATGATGGGGGGCAAATGTTGGGAGGAGGAGTTATTAAATAATTTTCAATTTTCAATTAAAAAATTTTCAATTAATAGGTTCTAAAAATCTTAACAATTAAAAATTAAAACGTTGGTTCATTAAATAAAAATTAAAAAATTAAAAAATTAAAAATTATTATTTTGCCTTATTTAGGTATTATATTAGAACATAAAATAATACCATTTGACAATGTTTCTGAATTAGATAAAATTTATAAGAA
>CAYRIM010000012.1:0-8034 GCA_964424445.1 uncultured Candidatus Saccharibacteria bacterium
GTTCTTTATAAAGATGGAAACCTTCATGGACTTAGCTATTATTATTATGAAGATTCCCTTTTTGCTCATTTTTTTATATTATTTATAATTTATTTTAAACTTTTATCAAGCTCTTCATTTACCAGAAAATCTGCTTCTTTATTTTTTGATCTTGGAATATGTATAAAATCTATATCCAAAAACTCTTCTTTTAATTCAACAACTTTATTATACAAAGGAATGAGCTTTTTGTCTTTAACTCTATATTCTCCGCTTAATTGTTTCACTATAAGCTCACTATCTAGATAACATTCTATTTCTTTTATTTTTTCACTCTTTGCCTCCTTTAAGCCTTCGATAATCGCATAGTATTCAGCTTGGTTATTAGTAGTTTTACCTAAATATTTGCTTTTTTTTAAAATAATTTCGCTGTCTTTTTTTATAACAACTCCCAGAGCTCCTGGCCCCGGATTTCCTCTCGCACCACCATCGGTATATATTTCATAGTTCATAATTCTTAATTCTTAATTCTATATTCTAATAACTTCTTGGCGTAGCTGATGATGTCAGAAGTATATATGCTCTGAGTTCTACTCTGTCAGAATCAATTCCTCTTTCGCTCTCTGCTTCTATAGTAAGATGCATAAAAGGAGGCACATCCAATAAGTCAGTATCTGTATAATAGGTAGATCCAGTAATAAAATCAAAATCTAATATCTTTAAGTCAGTAGGATCATTAAGGGCAACGTTCGACTTATCGGAATCCAGAATGAAATTATTGCCAGCATCACCGTCAATGGACTTAGCTAAAGTATCCATCTTTACGACTCCATTATCAAAATAATAAACTTCCTGAATAACCCTACCTTCATCAAAATCTGTACTTGTTATTATGAGATTATCATCACTTATTTTGTAAGCAAAATCTATCCTTTCTTTTATATCATTAACCTGTTGGAACTCCCCATTGGCATTTCTAGCCTCTCTTATTATGGATTCTAGTATATATCTCGTTCCCTGTTGTGTCTTTCGAAGTACATTCGCCTTCTGCTCAAGATTTAAAACATCAACCAGAGATGTTCCAGAAACCGCTAAAAATAAAGAGAATATACTTATTGCCACAAGTAATTCAATTAGTGTATAACCAGCTTGTTTTTTTATTTTCCCAATATCCATCTCAAAAATTTAATATTTTCCTCTCCAGTCAGTCAAATAAGTTTCGCTTTTCAAGCTCCTATCTCCCAGCCTTTCTTTCCAAAAAACTTCTATAATTATCTTCTTTTTTGAATCAGGCAAATCTACACCTCCTAAAATTGTGGGGATATCCTCTATAATAATTTTTTTTGTAAAAAGAGGAAAGTCGTCTACTTGTTCTTCCAGACCACTCAAACTAGATAGATTCTCAAACCAACCAACCCCTGGGTTATTCACATTAGCGTCTCTTTGATTTCTTATATCCTCAAAAGTGTCTTGAATGATATTATAAGCCACAGCTTTGTTTTTAGCGTTTTCCCAACTCATAAAGGCCATATTAGACAAATGATTAAACCCAAGAATAACCATCAAAAGTATGGTAAGACTTACTATTACCTCTACTAAGCCAAAACCTGCTTCTCCACTTCTTTTTTCTATAAATATTTTATTCATATTATCTGATTATTATAACTTACGCATGGATATATTATTTGTTATTGAATTCAAGATAATATCATATTTCAGATTACTCAAAGATGATCCTATTGTTATTATTAACACTCTTCCCGGAGGATCAAAATCCATACTACCACCCTCCTTGTTTCCCGTCAAAAAACTAATAATTAAAGTTTCGTTTTGCACATTGTTGTCTAGTAAAACATTTTCAATTCTAATATTCTTTTCTAGATTAATGCCGGATATTGATTCTCCTTGACTATCCTTTATCTCTATTGTATCACCATTTCCCCAATCTTTTCTTATGTCCACACTATAACTAGTAACCTCAACCTTTTTAGGAGCCAACGATATGCTCTGTGCATCCCAAAAAAGAGACCTCAAAGCCTTTGCGCTACTTCTTACACTAGAGTTTCTTTCATAATTATGAAAAGAAGGTATAGCAATAGCCATCAGCATGCCAATAATAGATATAACAACAATAAGCTCTATTAATGTGTAGCCGGATTTTTTCCTAAATCTAACCATCGTATATTTTTTAGATTTGATATTTTCCTCAAGCTCCTTGAACCATAAGGCCCAGAGAGAAATTTATTTTTTTTAGATCCCCAAATACCAATTGAGAATATACTTTCCCAAAAAAATCGCTACAAATGCACCCAATACCAAAAATGGTCCAAAGGGAATAATATCTTTTCGAGTTTTCATTTTCAAAACTATGAGCGCTAAACTATACAATGTTCCTATTATAAAAGAAGAAAAGATGGTTACCAAGATCAAGGGATAGCCTAAAGCTATGCCCAGAAAAACGCCCAGTTTCACATCGCCCCAGCCCATCCATTTCTCAGAAGAAATCAAGACCAGAGATGCAAAAAATCCTCCTCCTATTATTACACCCCAGATTAGATTCACAAGAAAAGGTCTATATAAAAGAAAATCAGAACCTAAGGTTGGATTTAATAGAATATTCATGCAGGAGAATATAAAAACTACAATTATAGAAGGAATTACAATCTTATCGGGAATTAGATAATTTACAGAATCAAAAGCAAAAATAACAAGAAGTACGCTTATAATAAAAAAATGCAATAATAAAAATAAATATAGATTTGGTCCACCAAGAACATCATAAAAACGAATATAAGTAAGAGCAAACAAAAAACCAGTAGTTATTTCAATAATAGGATAAAAAAGTGAAATATTTTCTCCGCACTTTCTACACTTTCCCTTAAGTATTAGGTAAGAAAAAATAGGAACAAGGTCTTTTGCTAAAATCTTCGCTTTACATTTAGGACATCTACTTCTGCCCTTCAAAAAACCTTCCTTGGTATCTAGTCTACTAATCACAACGCTAAGAAAACTTCCCACCAGAAGGCCTAAAATAAAAAGTAATAAAATATTATAATAAAACATAAGACTGCCTCCTTTTCATTAATTTATAGGCGCGTCCTGCGCGCCTATAAATATATGTTTTTTTGAAACATCCAAACAAGTTCTATTCCTGACAACCACTAACCTTATCCGTAAAAACACCTAAAGCATTGCCCATTTCGTATAGATCAATATCAGCACCCCCATCATTATCATCAGATTTATCTGTATCAACTTCTAAATCAGCTCCTATTCTATAATACAACCCCTCTTCTCCGGAAAGCTGGCAATAAGAATAACAGTACTTTCTGGTAGGAAGTGGGTCTTGAACGTCTGTTTTTGCAAAATATCCCTCATCAGCCAATTCTTGAAGCATCGCCGTCCAGCCGCTTACCTGAGGATAAGATCCATTGTCTGAATAATATAACTCCAGTGCATTCGCAACTTCCCTTAGATCAGATTTCCTTCTACTATCTCTTGCTTTTTTACGAGCAGAAGTAAGGGCTGATAAACCAATAGCAGCTAGTATCCCAATAATAGCAATCACCACCAAAAGCTCTATTAGGGTAAAACCTTTTTGTCTTGAGCTTGTCGAAAGATTTTGTCTTTTCATGTTTTGTACTCCTTTTTTAAATTAAATATTTATTTTATTATTATTATTTCAAGGAATTCCGTACTCACCTATTTTCTAAAAGACTTGGGAAAGTTGGAATATCGGCATGAGAATTGCTACCACCAAAAAGGCTACACCCATTCCTATTATTAACATAATAATTGGTTCCAAAAGAGAAGTCAAACCCTTTAATAGTTCGTTTGTTTCGTTTTCATAAATAGCGGCTAAGTTTAGTAATATTTGATCCAATTTACCAGTTTCTTCGCCTACCTTTACCATAGATGCTACAAGTGGCGGGAAATATTCACTCTGAGACAAAGGTGTGGACAAGGCTACTCCTTTCTCTACATCCAAAATAGAACCTTTTAATTCTTTTTCTATTAATATATTACCTACAGATCCACTAACCATAGAAAGAGATCGCAGTATCGGGACTCCTCCTGCAATAAGCAATCCTAATGTCCTAGCATAATGAGAGATATATATACCCCTATTAATATTTGAGAAAACGGGAATCTTAAGAGCAAGATAACCCATGAAATATTTTCCGGAAGTAGTAGTGATAAAATATCTAATACCAACAATAATGCCAATAAAAATCAAAATAGCAATATACCAAAAATCAGAAAGGAAATGACTCACTTTTATCAAAACATTGGTTGCGAGAGGAAGCTGGGCACCAGCACTTATGAATATTTCTTCTATTTGAGGAATAACATACACTATTGCAAACATACCCACAAGAAACATGGCAGATAAAATAAAAAGTGGATAGATCATAGCACCCCTTATCTTGGAACGCATCTGATAATCAGCTTCCATTTGTTTTGCCAAATCAAGTAAAACCGTATCCATTTTACCGCTAGCTTCGCCGCTTTTTACCATACTAACGAAAATAGGGGAAAAAACATTGGGAAACTGAGAGATAGCAAAAGAAAAACTTTTACCTTTTTCGATCGATGTTATAACTTTACGTATAACTACTACAAGATTCTTATTGGGAGTTTGTTCAGTAAGAGAACGTAAAGATTCCATAAGAGGCAAACCAGCTCCTATCATAGTAGCAAGCTGTCTAGCAAAAACAGTTTTGTCTCTTGGGCCTATTCTTGCAAAAATAGATTTAAAAAAAAGATTAAGCCTTTCATTGAATGTTACATAAGGCTTTATTTCTAAAATAGAGAGTTTGTTGAATTTCAATATATCTTCTGCAGCATCCAGACTATCCGCTTCCACTAAACCCTTTACTATTCTGCCCGTTTTGTCGCTTGCTTCATATAAATATTTATCCATAATAAAAAATTGATAAATTTACAATTAATTATATCTTACTTTTTTAAAATATCTCCAGAAACCTTCCCTTCTTCAATTAAATTTTCTATCGATTTTTTAAAGGTTACCATCCCCTCTTCTGAACTAGTTTCAATTACTGAAGAAAGTTGATCTGTTTTTCCTTCTCTAATAAGATTCTTTACAGCCCTAGTAGCAAGCATTACCTCTATAGCGGGCACTCTTCCTCCGTCAAGCTTGGGAACTAATTTTTGAGCCACAATACCCAAAAGAACATTAGAAAGCAACATTCTTACTTGAGGTTGATAGAAGGGTGGAAAAACACCTATTATTCTATCTGGCACATCCTCAGCTATTGAAGCGTGAACTGTAGCAAAAACCAAATGACCAGTCTCTGCTATCGTTATGGCAGCTTCTATAGAATCAACATCCCTAAGCTCCCCCACCAACAAAACATTGAAGTCTTCCCTAAGAGCTGATAGTAAAGCGCTCTTGAAGGACAGAGTGTCGGATCTTACTTCTCTTTGGTTTATAATGCTTTGTTTGGGCTTGAAAACATATTCTATAGGATCTTCAACCGTAATTATATGTTCTGTTCTAGTTCTATTTATTTCTTCAAGTAAAGCAGCGATAGTGGAAGACTTGCCCGAACCAGTAGGACCACTTAACAAAACAAGGCCTGAACTAGCTTTTGTAAAGCCCTTAAGGGTAGATGGAAGATTAAGCTCTTCTAGTGTTCTTATTTTTGAAGGAATCAACCTTATAACACAAGCCATACTGTTCTTCTGAAAGAAAACATTTACTCGCAAGAAAGCTAAATCTTTATAAACATAAGAAAAATCTAGCTCTTTATCTTTTTCTAGTTTTTCCTTTTGTTCTTTCGTCAATAAAAAACCTATCAATTTTTCTGAATATCCTGGGGTAATCTTGGGTCTCTCAAAAACAGGTATAAGCTTTCCGTCAATCCTTAAGACTGGATGATTTCCGGCCGATATATGGATATCTGAAGCTCCCTTGTCTAGAGCAATTTTAATTAAAGAAAAAATCTCCGATTTACGATCACCTAATTTTGGTATACCCAAAAGATCTTCTTCTGTTTTTGAATTTTTCTTATCTTTTTCGGTCATTATTGTTTATTTAATATCCCAGATCCTAGATATAATTTTCAAAATATTATAGTTATATATTTGTAACCCTATAAACCTCTTCCATGGTAGTGATTCCCTGCAAGACTTTCAAGACACCATCTTGCTTCATAGTTATCATTCCTTCCTCTAGTGCCTTTTTTAAAATAGCGCTTCCCGATGCTCTTTCGATTGTTAGCTTTTGTATTTCATCGGAAACTGGCAAAAGCTCATAAACACCAAGTCTTCCTCTATAGCCAGCCTGATTACATTTTGCACACCCTTCTCCTTCATATATCTTATTTACATCAAAGGAAATATCTTTTTTGTATTCTTCGGGAATCTTGTCATACTCTCTTTTCATGTCATCCAAAACTGCAGTTGAAACTTTTGCTATTTTTCTACAATCAGAGCATATCTTCCTAACTAATCTTTGGGCTATTATAGTATGAAGCGACGAACCAATTAAAAAAGGTTCTACCCCCATATCAATCAATCTAGGTATTGCTCCTGCAGAATCGTTGGTATGTAGAGTAGAAAGTACCAAATGACCAGTTAGAGCAGACTGTACGGCCATTTCAGCGGTTTCCCGATCACGAATTTCGCCAACCATGATTATATTAGGATCCTGACGTAATATGGACCGAAGCCCCCTAGCAAATGTATATTCTATCTGAGGCTTGACTTGAGATTGACTTATTCCGTTTATCTGATATTCAACTGGATCTTCTAGGGTAACTATATTAACCCTTTCTGTGTTCAGACGAGACAAAATAGCATATAGGGTTGTGGATTTACCTGAACCAGTAGGACCAGTGACCATCAATATTCCATGAGGAATTTTTATTGCTTTCTGAAGTTGATCAAAAGATCTACCAGTAACACCTAATTGTTCTAATTTTATTATGCCTCCCGCCTTATCCAATATTCTCATAACTACTTTTTCGCCGTTTATCGTAGGAAAAGTAGAAATTCTAAGATCTATATCTCTATCTCCAAATACTACGTCAATTCTCCCGTCCTGAGGTATTCTCTGTTCGTCAATCTTCAATTTAGCAAGTATTTTTACACGAGACACTAAAGCTGGGTGATACTTTCTGTCTATTTCAGCTATATTATGTAGAACACCGTCTATCCTGTATCTAACTCTGGTATTCGCATCTTCGTTGGGTTCAATATGGATATCTGAAGCACGCACAGATACTGCATATTTTATAAGTGCTGCGACTACTCTGGGTACAGCAGATGACTTAATTATTTCCTTTAGCTCATTTGCAGTTTTTATGTCTTCCTTTACTAAAGTTGCCAGAGAAGTATCTTTTATTGCCTCCTCCTCTCCCTCTTTCTCTTTCCCCCCCTTGTCCCCCACTACGTCTTTTTCTCTTTCTTCTACCATCTCTTTTTTTGGAGTTTCTTTCTCCGATCCCGTCTCTTTTTGCACCATCACTGGTTCTTTGTATTGTCCTAGAGCCTTTTCTAAATTTTCTCGACTTGTAACATAAGGATCAATATTTATATGGTTTTTGGTTCTAATAAAATCTAGTGCTTTTCTTGTTACAGGATCCCAAGGACGAGATATGGCTACTTTTATCATTTGATCAGACACAGTCTCGAAAACCACTATATTGTATTTTCTAGCTATTTCTTCTGGAAACCTTGATAATACTATAAAGGGAATTTTCTTTTCAGAAAAATCTATATAAGGCATACCATAGACCTCTCCAGTAACCTTTGCTAGTTCGCTAGAAGTAATCAATTCTAATCCAAGCAAGGCATCTTCCAATAACGCTTGCTCTTTTGTTGCTGTTTCTTGAGCTTTTTTCAAATCTTCAGATGTTATCTTACCTCTTTCTAGTAAAATATCAGCAACACCTTTCACTGTTTGTGTAGATTCTTCTGCCAAGGTTACTCCTTTTTTTATACAAGCCAGTAAGACTAAGATTAATTAAAAGTATGGATTCTCTTTGCCTATTTCAAATTCATCTACTTCTATTGGTAGTTTTTCTGACT
>CAYRIM010000012.1:8044-13444 GCA_964424445.1 uncultured Candidatus Saccharibacteria bacterium
TATACTGCTTTCTTCAATAAATCATTTTCGACCTGCGGAACCACAACAGAGGGAAAATATTTCAAATCACTTTGTTTTGGCACAGAAACATAATAAACATACCCAAAGAAGAGAATAGTTAAAAAAATAACTACCATTCCTAATATTAATGCTATGTTTGGTTCTTTTTTTGCAGGCATAATCTTTTTATTATTATTTTGTCTGATGGTAAATATGCGCCGATATCGAAAAACGAAGAGGTTGGGGGGAGCCCTTCAGATACTGTCCTCCTCCGCTTATTTTTACTGATTTGATATTCACTGGTCTAATGTTTTCTTCCAGATCTTCTATAAAGTTTTTCATATCCAGATATCTACCAACTAAATCAAATTGTATCATGGTGGTTTTCCATTCTTCTTTTTTGATTTGCGAAGTATTCCTAGCGCCCACTTTTTGTTCCGTTACTTCCTTTGGTGACAGATTAGATATATAAAGAGAATGCTTTTTTGCAATCTCTTCTAGCGTTACTAATATCTCTGGTATATCAGAATCCCCTGGCAAAGAATCTTCAACCCTTGCTATAAACATCTCGTTTTCCTTTAAGCTTTTTTCCAGATTGTTCAATTTTACCTTCTTCTCTGTTAGAATTTCTTTTTCTTTCTTGAGATTCTCTATATTTATCTTTGAATCTTTATAAGAAATATTTATGGGCCTTAAAATAAAATAAGCTAAAGCAAAAACCAAAATAAGGCTAAGAGATGCAGCACCCTTCGCCATGGTTTCTCTGTTGCTCAAAAATTCCTTTACCTTTTTACCGTCTATGGTTGGTTTATTCTTTTTTGTTTTTCCTTTTTTCAATTTTATCATTTTAGTTTAAATAAAACTTTTACAAAACTGGAAGTTGATTTTCTGCTTCTTCCGATGTCCCGTTTTCTTCTTCTGCTTCCCCTCCCTCTCCTGCTTCCCCCTCCATAGATCCTTCTTCTGTTAAGGGAAGTTCTATCTGTACAGACTCTTCTTCGCTTTCCTCTTCCTGTCCTAACCCTCCTTCTTCTGGAGCAACCAAGGGATTAAAAGATTCCCTGGTAATATCTTTTGTTAAAGATAATTGCAAGGTAAACTCTACTTCTGCGCCGGTTTCTTTTAGATTTAAGCTTGAGGTGTTTAGACCAACACCACTAAACATATCGGATTCACCTAGGGCAACCATAAGTTTGGAAGCTGTCTCATAATCAGGAGAAATAGCGGTTATTTTCAAAGAATCAACTTCGTCAACCTCAAATTTACTAAAAAATATAGTTTTTGGTGACAATTTTTCCAGTTCCGTAAACACATAAGACCAATTAGCGTTGTTTTTTATTAATTCTAAAGCGCTTTGGTTTCTTTTTCTTACACTAAAAGCCTCTCTTTCCACAGAAAGAAGCTCAGCATTCTCTTCGTTTAGTTGACTTACCTCGGAACTCAAAACACTTTCTTGTGCTTTTGCATATCTACCTAGAACAAAAAAAACAACTAAACCAATTATAAAAATAAATAAAAAAACAAAGGAAAATATATACATTAGAGTCCTTTGTCTCTTGTCTTCTTCACTTTCAATAAAGCGTGCTCTAGGCTCGCCTATTTCGCTAATTATTTTTGAAACATCTATATCCGCCATTTTGTTTTTGTTTTACCCTCTTTTAGTTTGCTTATATTTTACATTAAAAATTTTTCTATGCAAATAGTAATTTATGATTTTCGTTTATTGTTTATCGAAGCCCGTTTCGTCTATTAGGTGTCGGTTTTCGTCTTTATTTTAGCGAAACCATCCCAAACTTTTTTTAACTTGAATAATTGTCTTCCTATTTTATCATATATATCAATTAACTTTTCTAATAATTCTACATCGATAATATATCTAGAATAAATATCCTTTACTTGGCATAAACCAACTCCAGTTTCATTTGTTTCAGCCATAGCGTCATCTAAATATTTTTGAAAACCGAATTTTTGGTGTTGTTTAGCAAATCCTTCAGCAATAAGTTTTGGTACTGCTTTTGATGATCTGGAAAGTTGGTTTACTAAATCATATTTCTCTGATTTTGGCAGACTAGGGATAATCTGCGTCATTACTGCTATCCCCGCCTTATATGCATCCTGGTATACATCCAAATCATGGTAACTTCTTATTTGTTTTTTGTTTTTATTATTATCCATAACGATAAACGAAAACCGATAATCCAAGCGGGCAGCGAAAACCGATAAACGATAGACAACCCCTAATCCCGTACCTGAAATATCTGACTGCTAAATGACGGTGGTGGTTCTATGATAACTCTAGAATCATATTCAAAAACTTCTGCAGGCTCCCAGGTACTCTTATCATAAGGATTGACATTATCTAAATTTCCAATGTAGTTTCTAGAAAGAACAAAAGCATCTTTTCTTTCTCCGTTTGCAATATCCCTACGACCACTAGCTATTATTAAACCTTCTAATACAAATTGGTCGTCATAACCAGGGTCCCTACTTTTTACTATAAAACTGCCACCATTAGCACCTTCAGTATAAACATAGTAAATTCCTACCAGATTTCTTACTTCGGAAGATATATTAATATTTCCGTTTTTCACTATTATGCCCATTATACTTTCATCATCAGCATAAGTAATGTCTGAGTTAATATTGAGATCCCCATTTTCCACTATAATGGTACCGCGACCACTCACTTCAATCCCTACTCCTGAACTTCCTATATTCAAATCTCCGTCGTAATAAGTTATCCCTCCTTCTGGAATATTATTGGGATTCAAATCAATGTTTGCATTCATGGTAGAACCAACGCCTAAGTCCGCTCCATTTATAGCATCAATTATATTGTTATTCATAATGTCACAAGCAGAATAAGGAGGACAATTTGTAATATCGAAATCAGTAGTACTACCAGAACGCACATCATAAGTACCTACCCTCCAATTAGCCTCTGACACAGCCTCTATATCTCCACCTGATCCAATAATATAAGTAACCGTACCAGGAGTTCGAAGTCTTATAGCACCCTCAGCATAAACACTACCACTTCTTCTTTCCTGCAAGAAAGCACCTACCACTGTAGTTTCATACGGGTCATCAGAATTATCTTCTACCGATAAGCCATTATTAACATTGAATTCCATAATATTTTCTATTTTAGTGCTGGAAGGGATAGGATCTACACCATCGCCGTCACTCTGACTGCCTTCTATATGTAGGGGTATACTCATTTTGTATTCAAGTGGATGAACCAAATTATCAGCAGTAGTCATAGTAATAGTAATTTTTTTTCTGGATGCATCCACTTCCCAAGAACTAGGTTCTTTTGGCAATCCTGGTAAAGGCGGAATTAGCGTAGGAGGCCCCGCAAGCCATACACTATCTCCACAGTCGGGCTCTTCTGCGGGACATGTTACTATGATCTCGTCAGTAAGAACGGCCGTATAAGGATCTGCCGTTAGAGTAGTCCCGCCCGCCGTCTGGAAGGTTATTTCATAGTTCGTATCGATATCACTATCTCCTATCGGAATAAGATTGTCATACCCAGGAGTAGATTTACTAATAAAAATTTCAGGAGGCATAGCACCTATTAATAAAAGTTCTGCGGCGCTATACTGCCAATGCTCCCCGTCAGCACTTATAGCTGACACTCCCCTAGTCAAATTATATTGATGAACTGTTGAATTTCCTATATTGGGATCAAAGTAAAGCATTTCTGCTGTAGTGGTATCTATTCCTTTGAGATCTGATTCTTTGAAATAAGTAACTGTTAAAGTTTTATTTTCCCCTTCGCTAACATAAACCTTTCTTCCCTCCGGCGGTGCCGGCGTAATATAACCTTCAACATCATCAAAAACTACTGTATGCAGCCCAGAATCAACTTCAATAGCACCCGAAGTTCCACTCATTATAGTAACAGGAGAACCGTCAATATAGGCCGCAGTGTTTAAAGAAGGAATAGTGTTTATGGTAAGCTGGCCAGGACCTCCGGGAATAGGCGCAGACACACAAAGTTCAGGAAAAAGAACACAAATATTAGTTGCCGGAGGAGCTGCAGCAAAAGAGACATTCACACTCAAAGAAAGTGTCAAAAGTATTATGGGTAATATTTTCAGAAAACTTATAAAATGCTTTTTACTCATTAACTGTTTTTATTAAAATTAAAAATATTAATCTATTGTTCCTGTAACTGTCCATTTAGTTGGAAATGCAGAAACTCTAGTGACCACAGTTTCAAAGCCGGAACCTGCATATGAAAGATCTACAGCTCCCTGACCCATAAGCTTGGATGAATATAATTTAGTAGCATTAATGCAAGGAAAAACTTTATCACCAACCTTAAAGCCAGACCATCTATCACCATTATGATATCCCGTCCCAGAACCAAGCCATGCATTCTCTGGCACAGACCACACTTCATTAAAAGTGCTACCACCAACATTACCAGAAACATTCCACCCAGCAACTTGAGATGAGCAAACATCGGTATACAAAGAAATATCAGAAGCACAAGAAAAAGAACCACACCATGCAGCATTCAAAAACTTCGTCGCCTCCCAATTAATAGTATAATTGGTTGCTGCTTTTGCCTTCTCATTTTGAGAACCAATCATCAAAACTCCGCTGACTATTAGTATTGCCCCGATAAAAAAGATTATTAAACTTATTTTTGTCTTCATTTTATTCCTCCCTGCCCTGAGCGAGTTTGACACTAAGTCAAACGAGTCGAAGGGCCTGTTTTTAATTATTATTTAATCTTCTGTATTATTGCTTGTCCCGACTTGTGCCGAACTTTGTTGAGGTAGTGAAGTCGAGGGATTATTTAAATTACTTATTGCTGGTCCGCCGTTAGTTTCAAAAGAATAGGTTTTCTCGCCTTTTTTTATAGCTTCATTTATAGCTTGATTCCGCATAATCATATCAGAAGATCCTGCCACCGGGAGAAATCTCGATTGGTAAGCTCTAAAAGCCACAAAACCCCATACTCCAACACCTAATAAAAGTGTTATTATTGCTATAATTTTGAATTTTGCCTCCGGCTCTTTAAGCCGATAGGCTCGGAGAAAATTAAATTTTTGCATTTTGAATTTTATTGTCTGAACCACAGATTACACTGATTCTGTTGGTTCCGAGTTGATCATCGTTGGTTCCGAGTTGTACTCGGAACCTTAATGCAAACCGAAAAGCCTGCACTATGGTTTCAGGTTCAACCTGGAACCAACAAAACAAAAACCTTTTTACGGCGTTAATACCCTAAAACTAATACTACTCTCCCCCGGACTCGCTGGATAATTCTGCCACGTTAGATTGCCTGGTCCTGTAAATCCTAAAGACTGACTAGAATTCGGTCCATCTGTCATTCCTTGATACGAAAATCCAGGAGGAAGATCAAATTTCAGATTTATTATC
>CAYRIM010000013.1:0-13291 GCA_964424445.1 uncultured Candidatus Saccharibacteria bacterium
ACCCTAAAAACAGAATAAAAAAAGGAGGTGCTTAGCAAGCCTTTTTTGTTGTCATAAACCGCAGCAGCAGTCTCATCACACGAAGTCTCAATTCCTAGAATTTTCATTTTTGGCTAATTTAATTGCTTTTTATAAAATCATATGATAACATTATACAAAAATTGTACCTAAAAAACAAAAGGGGGCGGATATATGAAAGAAAAAAAACCGAAGCATATTCAGGGAACAACGAGAAAATTATTAGATCCCAAGAGACAAAGAAATAAAATTCTTAAAATAGCAGAAAGAATATGTTCTCTAATGAAAGATGGGGAGAAGGCCAAGCTGATCCTTATCGGAAAGAGAGAAGACTGTTTCACAGCAGTAGAAAATATTGTAACTACTATTATAAAGAATCTAGAATTAGATAAATCGTTTAAAATAGAGGTGTTTCTACCACAAGATGATAGAAAAAACGTCTTCTTATTCTGTTTACTTCTAAAACAATAATCGCTAGAAGATTAAAGTCACATACCCCCTTGCGGGGGTTTATTTTTTTGTTAAAAAATATTATAATTATATATAAATAAAGCTGTAGCTTAACAGAAAGGAAGTGATTGCCCTGTTCAAGTTCAAGGCCAAGGAAAAATCAAAAAATCTTGGTGCGTTACCCTGTCCCTTCCCTGTCACAATAAAACAAATGACAGAAAGGAATCTCAGACTAAGAGCTCGATGGACCGCGGACGAGAGGAAGCGAAGGGGAGAAAAAGAAAGCACAACGAGACGGCGGGCAGCAGCAATACTTGGTATATTAAAAAAAGACCCAAAAGAAGTGAAATCAGCTGAAGAAACAGCAAGAACACAGGGATTTCTCATGAACTGCTCATTCCCATTCCCATAAACCCTGCAAGTAAGCAGGGTTTTATTTTTTTGCTAAAAAATGCTATAATTTCGATATGGAATTAAGCAATTTACTACAATCAAAAGAATGGGAGGAGTTCCAAAACTCTCAAGGTAAAAAAACCTTTCGTATAAAAGATGCTCTTTTAATAAAAAACAAACTAGCTTTCGGCAAAAGCTACTTGTATTGTCCTAACGGCCCAAAGGAATTAGATGAAGAATTTATAAAAGAAACAAAAAGCTTAGCAAAAAAAGAAAAATCTATTTTCATTAGAGTAGAACCCTTGGAAAATATTAATATTCAATATTCCCCGGCCCGCTCCGCGCAGCGTAGCAAGCGGGGCGCGGCAATATTCAATATTCGTAAAACTAGATCTATCCAACCCCCCTCAACTCTAATTCTAGACTTAACCAAAACAGAGGATCGGTTATTGTCAGAAATGAAATCAAAAACTAGGTATAATTTGAAACTCGCCAAGAAAAGAGGAGTAGAAATTGAAATAACAACCGACCCAGAAAAAATAGATATTTTTCACAAAATTCTCAATGAAACAACCTCCCGAGATCAATTCAGGGGACACTCAAAAGATTACTATAAAAAAATGTTGAGATTTTTTGGCAAAGAAGGAATTATAAAATTATACTTAGCTAAATATGAAAACGAATATATTGGAGCAAATATAGTTTCTTTTTTTGGAAACACTGCATCATACCTTCATGGTGCTTCCTCGAATAAATATAGAAATGTTATGGCTCCATACCTGATTCAATGGCAGGCAATATGTGATGCAAAAGAAAAAGGACTGAAATATTATGATTTTTGGGGAATAGCTCCAGATGACGACCCAAGACACCCCTGGGCAGGGGTAACACGTTTCAAAAAAGGGTTTGGGGGGAAACAGGTGAATCATCCAGGAACATTTGATGTGGTGATTTCTAAAAAGTGGTATATGATTTATAAGGTTTTTAGATTTTTAAATAGATTAGTTAGAAAATAGATATTATTTGAGATTTTAGATTGTAAATTTTAGATTTAAGATTTAGAATATAATATTAAAATATAAAATTTTAAATAAATCTAAAATCTAAAATTTTAAATCTTAAATTATCATGATCTACTTGATCCACGGCGAAGATGATTTTTTATCTCACGAAATCCTCTCTCGCAATAAGAACAATTTTACAAAAAAGCACAGCGAACATAATATTTCGGTGTTTAGTGAGGAGAATAGTAATATAGAAGAAATCCTTACTGACATCAAATCCATGTCTCTACTGGGAGGTAAGCGCCTTGTAATTCTAGAAGGCTTGATCAATAAATGGAATAAAGAGGAAAAACAAAGATTTGTAGAAAATATCCCCGAAATTCCAGAAAGCACGGTAGTAATATTTTTCGAAAATCAGAAATTAAAAGAGAATGATTTAATACTAAAGAACATTCCTCCTAAAAATATTTTTTACGCTCACCAACTCTATGGATACGAAATAAATAATTGGATTGAAAAAAGAATTAAAGAAAATGGATTTAGAATTGATAAACAAGCCTTGTCTACTCTAGCTATACTCGTAGGGAATAATTCAAGACAACTAGATAAAGAGATAAAAAAATTAACGGCTTTGAAATATAAAGAAAAAGTAATTACAGAAGAAGACGTAAAGTCTCTTGTTAAAGCAGGCCTCGACACCAACATTTTTAACCTTACTGATGCCCTGGCAAAAAAAGATCTAAAAGGATCTCAAAGAGTTATAAAGAATATAGTTGATTCTGGAGAAAGTCTGCAATCAGTTCTTTCTATGATTGCTTTTCAATTTCGCAATCTAATCTTGATCAAAATTGCTGAAGAAGAAAAAATTCCCAAACAAGAACTGTTAAAAAAAAGTGGTATGCACCCCTTCGTCCACCAGAAAACATTAGCTCAACTAAAAAATTTTTCTTTCGAAAAACTGAAAAAAATCTATAAGTTGATACTAGACACTGATATCACCATAAAGACAGGAGAGAAGGAGGAGGGTTTGGCGATTGATCTTTTAATAACAAAAATTTGCATGTAATTGTAAAGATATCAATAGATCAACAAAACCATAACTGAAGCTTTTTTTATTTTCTAATTTCGAGTTTAGGTTTTGAATTTTTAGCTTTAAATTTTTAACTTATTTCGCTTCGCCCCAATTATTTCCAATTCCACTGTCAACAACAATAGGACATTTCAGTTTATAAACACCTTCCATTATTTCCTTAATCTTTTTGGGCAGATCGTGATCTGCCCCTACAGGAACCTCAAAAACCAACTCGTCGTGCACTTGTGATATCATTTTAACATCTGGATTTTTCCTGAGCACCTTCTCATCTATTTCAATCATTGCCAGTTTCATAATATCAGCTGCAGTACCCTGGATAGGCATATTTATTGCCATCCTCTCTGCTGCTTTTTTTATTTGATTAACACCCGAGTGAATATCGGGGATATAGCGTCTGCGCCCCAAAAGAGTTTCTACATATCTCTCTTTCTCTACAAATTTAATAGTATCATCCATATATTTTTTAATCGCTGGATATTCCTCAAAGTATTCTTTTATAAATTTCACTGCATCCTCCCTTTCGATGCCAGTTGATTGAGATAGACCATAAGGTGATATGCCGTAAATAATCCCGAAATTTACTACTTTTGCTACTCTACGATGTTCGCTTTTCAGCTCGTCTTCCGGAAGATCAAATATAGCCATTGCAGTTTCACTGTGAATATCTCTTTTATTATTAAAAGCATTAAGCATTTTTTTATCATTGGCAACAGAGGCAACCACTCTAAGTTCGATCTGAGAATAATCAAAAACTAGTAATTTCTTGCCTTTTTCTGCTATAAAAGCTTTACGAATTTCGGAACCCAAATCAGTTCTAATTGGGATATTTTGTAAATTCGGATCAGAAGAGGAAAGACGGCCGGTAGCAGTCACAGTCTGGTTATAACTGGTATGAACTCTCCCATCGAATCTACTAACTAGCTTTGGTAAGGCATCAAGATATGTACTTTTGATTTTAGTTAATTCCCGATATTCCAGAATAAGATCAATGATCTTGTGCTTCCCTCTTAGCTTTTCGAGTTCTGTAGCCGCAGTAGAAAGGCCTGTTTTTCCTTTTTTGATATCTTCTGTGCTTATTTCTAGTTTCTCAAAAAGAATTTCTCTAAGCTGAATAGGGGAATTAATATTAAATTCCTTCCCGGATATTTTATATATTTCTTTTTCTATTTTTTCTATCTTTTTTCCTGTTTCTTCGGATAATTTCTCTAACGATTTACTATTAATTTTTACTCCCCAAAATTCCATTTTCGAAAGAATTTTTACTAAAGGCATCTCTACTCTATAGAATAATTTTTTAATTTTAGAATCTTTTTCCATTCTTTTTTCAAAAACTTCAAAAAGTCTCCAGGTCATATCCGCATCTTCAGCAGAATAATCCGTAGCTCTCTCTATGTCAACATTAGCAAAAGAAATCTGTTTCTTCCCCGTACCAATTAGATCTTTTATAGGAATCATCTGATGACCAAATTCTATAAAAGCAAGATTGTCCAGAGAATGACCTCTACGGACAGGGTCTATAATATAAGAGGCAAGCATAGTATCAAAGAAAATGTTTTTTACATCAATGCCTACTTTTAACAGAACAAGAAGATCATACTTCACGTTATGACCCACTTTTTTTATTTTTTCATCTTCAAAGATAGGTTTTAATTTCTCTATAACAATATCTTTATTTATTTGCTCTCCCTTTTTATGACCGACGGGGATATAATAAGCTTCTTTTGCTTTCCATGAGAAGGAAATCCCCACTAAATTATTTTCTATAGCACCCAAATCAGAAGTCTCTGTGTCAAAAGCAAACACTTTTTGTTTCTTTAAATCCTTCAAAAATTTGTTAAATTTTTCTTCATTATCTATAACTTTGTAATCTAATCCTTTGCTTCTTGCTTCTTGCTTCTTGCTTCCTTCCCCAAACAATTCTCCTTGTTTCTTCTGCACACCCAGCAACTTTAAAAGTCTTGGCATCAAAGACTTAAACTCAAATTTTTGAAAAGCTTCAACCGCCTTACTCTCATCAAAATCGTGAATTTCACACTTTTTTATATCAATCTTAGCTGGAGCCTTCAGATCAATAGTAGCCAGTCTTTGAGATAGATAAGCATTGTCTTTATCATCAAGCAGTTTCTTTTTTATCCCATCCGAAAAAGCAAATTTATCACCTTTTGTGGCCTTATAAACTCCATCTAAAGTCTTATATTTTTTTATCAAATCAGTTGCTGTTTTCTCACCTATTCCACCCACCCCTGGTATATTATCCGAAGGATCACCTCTTAGAGCCTTGTAATCGATCACCTGATCAGGATTTATACCGTACTTTTGCTCTATTAAATCTTTATCATAAATAACAGTATCCTTGATTCCTTTTTTTAGAGTATAAACCTTGGTGTTATTATCAACTAATTGAAGGGTATCTAGATCTCCCGTAACGATAACAGTCTCGATATTCATTTTCTTATCATCTATTTTTTTACAAAGCGTTCCTATGAGATCATCTGCTTCATATCCTTCTTCTGCAAATATGGGGATATTTAGGGATTCTAGTATTTCTTTGGTAAAGGGGATTTG
Organism: uncultured Candidatus Saccharibacteria bacterium; assembly: GCA_964424445.1. Lineage (GTDB taxonomy): Bacteria > Patescibacteriota > JACPGU01 > JACPGU01 > JACPGU01 > CAYRIM01. The sequence goes on from CAYRIM010000013.1 coordinate 5,524, forward strand.
TTCATAAAGTTCATCTGGCGCTTTTGTTCTCGTAGCCTTATATTCATTATACTCTTTATGACGAAAGGTAGGAGCAGCCAAATCATAAGTTGCTGCAATGTAAGCTGGCTTCACATCATTTATAGCTTTCAAGAGTGTGGAAGTAAAACCATAAGCAGCACCGATGTTTTTGCCATCACGAGTTCGAAGAGGCGGCAGGGCATGAAAGGCTCTATGAATTAGAGCATTTGAATCTATAAGTAAAAATTTTTTCTTTTTAGCCATATTTGTATTATATAACAGGCCCCAATAATAAAAAAGAGACGTAAAACGCCACTAAAACAAAATAAAATAAAATTTTTATAAATATATTAAGAAGCTTTTTTAACATTACTAGTATCTTCTTCACCCTCACATCTTCTTCTTTTGAAAATAAGAATAATAACAAAAAGCAAAACAATAATACCAATAAACAGCAAGCATATTTCCAAATTATTCCCTAAGTCCAAAAGGCTAATAACACTCTTTATTTTATCTATCGGACTTTGTTCTACTTCCAGAGCAACAAGAACTGTCATTTTTGGAATAATACTACTATCCATACCGCTCCTGCTTGTTATGGAAATGGCCACATAGTACTTTCCACAATTTATTTCTTCGGGGACACTAATACTAAATTCTATATTTTCTTTTTTATTCGCTAGAATGCTACTGTCAAATTCTTCAAAAGATATCCATTTCGAAATCGGAGAAGCAATAGGCAAGTTGTCTTCATTAAAAAAAACAGGCACGCCATATTCGCTCAAGGCATAAGGAGCTGTTTCCAGTGTAATATTTTGAACAATACTTGTGCTATTTATAAAATCAAAAGAACTATTTATTTCCTCACCACCAAAGCCCTTGAGGTTTATAACAGAAGGAGAGACAGTAACAGTACCGGCTTCCTGAGCAGAAACGCTAGACAACATTGGAAAAATGAAGCAGAAAGCCAGAGAGGCCAATAAAATCAGTTTTTGGATATTTATTTTCAGCATCAGATAAAATTGGGAAATATAAATTAAAAAATTACTTTAAATATTTTAACACAGTCTCTTTGTCGCTAAAAGGTACTATTTTCCCTTTTATGTTCATTCCCACCTCTGACCCCTTACCTGTTACAACCACTACATCACCTTCTTTTTCTGCCATATAGAGGGCCTTTTCAATAGCTTGATCGCGATTTATTATTACCTCATAATCTTTACCTTTTTCTTTTTCATTTTTTATATAGCCCTCTTCTATTTGTCTTGTAATTTCATAAGGATCTTCAAAGTAGGGGTCTTCATTTGTCAAAATAGAATAATCAACATATCCGCTTACCACCTGTCCCATCATTGGTCTTTTTGCTTTGTCTCTACCTCCTCCACAAGAGCCATATACAGCAACTACCTTCCCTTTATAAAGCAAACGGACAGCGCCATATAGTCTTTCTAAAGATTGAGGAGTTAGAGCATAATCTATTATTACATCGAAACCTTTCCTGCTAGTAATCCTTTCCATCCTTCCTGCTACTCCTGGGAAACCCTCTAGACCTTTTTTTATTTCTTCTTCAGATAAACCAAATACCCAGCCTACCGCAGAAGCAGCTAGTAGGTTATATACATTGACAGCGCTCAGAAGTGGAGAAGATACTTTTGCTCTATTGTCAAAGACATCAAGAAGAAATCTTATTCCGCTTTTATCTTCTTCCATTTCTGATGATTTAATTATTTTTGTAGCAAAGAGAGACTCCGATTTCTCATTACTGAAGCCGATTTTTTGATCAGCCTCATAACGAAGGAAGTCTTCTGCATATTTATCATCTATATTTGCTATGATAGTTTTTCTCAGAACAGCTGGGGCAAAACCCAAGTTTTTTCTTTTTGACTTCGAAAGACTAGCAAATACCTTCTGCTTTGCTCTCTTATACTTCTCAAAATCACCGTGAGCTTCTATGTGCTCTGGTGTGAGATTGGTAAAAACCAAGATATCAAAGATGATCCCATAGGAACGAAAAGAAGAAATCCCTTCCGAAGAAACTTCCACAACTACAACTTTGCATTTATGAGAAACCATTTTTTTTATCCATCTTTGTAAGGAAAATCTACCCGGCATAGTCATTTTTGTCTTATTTATCCATTCCCTGTTTCCTATTTTGAAATTTGCAGTAGAGATAAGGCCCGTTCTTATGCCATTACTTTGTAGGATCCAGTGTATAGCATTAGCGGTCGTGGTTTTTCCGTCTGTACCCGTAACTCCAATAACAACCATGTCTTTAGACGGAAAACGGAAAACCAAAGCTGCAAGATAAGCCCAAACAAAATAGTACCAAGAGAACAAAAACCTAGGTATAAATTTTCTTATGATTTGTTTTATCTTCCTCATTACTTACTATTTTAACCCTTTTTTCATAAAAAATAAAACCCTCTAATAAAATATAGAAGGTTTTTACAAAAAAGCTTTATTTTTAATATAATTTACATATTCCAACCAATCAAATCTTTTTTTGAAATAACTTTTGTCATATTATCTTTACCAACCAATACCTTATCTTCTTCACCTTCAACGCCCAGCTCCTCCCTTATAGCTCTCCAACCCTCATCCATCTCTCCATTTGATCTCAAAACTTTTAGATTGGGAATTTCAAAAACATCAACTTCCTTTTCTTTTTCTGGAAGATTGCGTTTTATCAAAGAGTCTAATTTAATTATAGCAGGCCCCTTGCCCAACTCTTCTCTTTCTTTATTTGTAACAGGAACAAATTTTTCTCCATTTTTTTCTCTTATGGGACCAGCAATCTTCCATTCTTCTTCTACTCCATTTCTTTTTATTTTTACTTTATCTAATTCATACAGACTGTATATTCTATCCATATTATCGTTTCTTCTTTCCTCTTCTGGACCACCTATAGCAAATATCTCTTTTCTTAACTTGTCAGCCATGGCTTTCAGTTTTTCTTTTCTTTCTACATCACTTGCTTTTTCTGTGTTGGGAAGATCCTTTAAATAAAAATCTATTTGTTCTATGTCCTTTTCTATCTCTTCTAGTCTGTTTTTTTTATCTTCCAGTGAATCTGGGATTGAAGATTTTAAAGCCTCTATATTCATGATTATTCTCCTTTTTTCTAGCTCCTCCTTTAATATTCTATATGCTTTTTCTTGTAATCTCACTAACTATTTTACTGTGTTTTCTTTCCAAATTACTGATTATATAGAAAGTAGCAATATAGGATGCGAGAATTTCGCCCGCAATTATAATCAGATATCCTAAAAGATATATAGGGGAAACCGCTACTAGTATCCCGTTCAGAAAAACAGTAAAGAAAAGTTCAATAATTAAGAAAAATGCAAAAACTTTTTTGAATAGACTATCCCAAAGCCTGAAAGGCCATACTCCCAAAAGATAGCGGAAAAACAAGAAAACAATGACTGCTCCCAATATAATACTCCAAAACAAAGAATAAAAAACAGAAAAAAGATTGATATATGGAGCAAAAACCCCCGGAAGAGCAAGCTGCCCAAATATTCCCAAAGAGTCAGCTATCTGAGCAAAGACGATTCTACCACTTATATATTGAAAAACAGTGATAATCACATTGGCAAAAACAAAAGAGATAGATCCATAGATAATCACACTCTTATAAAAACTTCGCTCCTGCCTTGATATTCCAATAGTTTTCAGAAAAGCATCAAACATATTACCAACACTATCTTTGGTAATATTTTTCTCTTCTTCCACGATTTCTTCTGCTTTATCTTCCTCTTTTGCCCTACCGAGTGCTTCTTGAATCTCTTCTTCACTAACGCCCTGTTTCAGCAGACCCTTTCTTAGTTTTTCTACTCCGTGTTTTTTCTTGTTTTCCTTTATGTATTGTATGAGCTCTTTATCAACCATGATATTTTATTTTTTATAATATCTATATAATATCTTAATTCAGGAAATCAAAAATCAAAAAACTATTTATATCCTTACTCCGCTTCCTTTCTAGACTTTTCTATTTCTTCTAGTTGCTTCGGGGAAGTGGTCACTATCTGATCCTCAGTATAAGAAGCCAATATTTTTATGGCTACATGATTAACACCAGCAAAGAAAAGTCCCTCTCCCACTCCAGATTCCAAAAGTAAAGCCTTTTCTCCTTGTGTAAGATTGAAGGTCTTACCAACTATATCTATAGAAGCTGGGGATTGCTTCAGAAGTAGTTGCAGGGAAGAGTTGGTAACTATAGCTCTGCCATACTTAGAGCCCAAGAAATCCTCCACATCCTGAGTAATAGTTGTTAATCCTAGATAGTATTTTCTAGCTCTTTTTGCTATAGAAAAGATAAATTTCGCTGCATCTTCGTTCTCCATCATTATCCAGGCCTCATCAACAACCAAGATCCTTTTTCTCTTTTCAGCTCTTATTCGAGACCAAATATAGTCAAGAATCATATACATGGCTATAGGCCTCAAAGCTGATTCCAGATCTCGAATATTGAAAACTATAAAGCCTTTATATAAATCTATATTTGTTGGCTTATTAAATATTCCTGCAAAAGTACCACTAACATATTTTTCCAATCTCTTTGCCATAGAAGAAGCTTGAGGAATTTTACTCAAAATATTATACAAATCATCCATAAGGGGTGGTTCTTTTTTTTGGGTTTCTGGATCAGATGTTATACCTACCGAAGAATAAGTGTCAGCTAAAGCTTTGTCCATAATAGAATCTTCTTCAGGGGTAAGCTTTCCCAAAAGAAGGTTCATCAAGCCCTTTAGCGTCACTATAACACTTCTTAGATTGTCTTCACCTATTTCCTCCGTAGCATCTTTGGGAAGAGGGGGAATATCAAAAGGATTTATTCTTTGATCCGAAGCAAGAGAGAAATTCAGATAACTTCCCCCTACCACACGACATAAGTTCTGATATTCATTTTCTGGATCAATAACCATGATATCAGTACCAAACATCATGTACCTTAAAGCTTCTAGTTTTACAGCATAAGACTTACCAGCACCAGATTTCGCAAAAATAACAGCGTTCGCATTCTCTAAATTGAAACGGTCAAAAATAATAAGGCTGTTATTGTGACGGTTTATACCATACATGATTCCCTCATTACTAGTAAGCTCCATGGAAGTGAAGGGAAAGGTAGTAGAAAGGGCTCCAGTGTTCATGTTTCTTTTTATATCAAGCAGGTCCATTCCTAGAGGAATGGTAGAGCGAAACCCCTGATCCATTTGGAAATCAGCTCTTTTTGTATAGATAAGGTTACCGCCAAGTGTGGTTTCAATGTTTTTTGTGACAAGATCGAGTTCTTCTATGTCTTTTGCGTAAATAGTAAAGTAAAGTGAAAAATGAAAAAGTTTTTCTTCTCCTCTAGCAAGTCGATCCCTGAGTTCTTCTATATCACCTAGGGCCGTCTCCAGCTCCGGATTTCTCACCATTCCTTTTTGGGCTTCTATATTAAGAGCTGATTCTACTTGCCCCGATCTTTTTCGCAAACTCTCCAAAACCCCCTTGCTCTCCCTAGGGTATACAAACATACCAATATTTATGGTTTGATCAAGATCGATCATAGGGGAGAGCCAGTTTGGGAAAATATAACGAGGATAATTGAAAACAAAAAGAGTTCTCACATATAAATCCCCAAGCTTAAGATGATTGGGAACTACCTGTATAGAGGAAGGTGCTATCAGATCTCGGATAGAAGCAAGGCCTTTTTCATAGGTTTTTCTCGCTTCCTCCTCTCTCTTTTCCTTCTCTCTTTTTTTGCGCTCTTCTTCTTTTTTCCTTTCTAGTTCTTCCTTGCTAATCTTGGGACCAAACAAAGAAGACAAAAAGCCTTTCCTTTCTTTCGAATTCTTTTTCTTTTTTGTCTTCTCGGTAATTTTAGTAGTTTCCTTTTTTTGCTCCTTTTTCTTTATACCAACACCTTCTTTTAATTCTGAAGATTCTATTTTCGAAAGATCCGAAGGAGACATATCAAAATATGATTTTTTGGGCGCAATACTATCTACGGATTTTTTTGTTTTTTTCTTTTCAGCAGTCATGATTGAAAATTATTTAAATGAAAGTTGAAGATTATTAATTATATTTCCATTTCTTCCGGCAGTTTTTCTATTATTTCTGATTCCAATTGAGAAATATCTACCAATTTTTGTGTTTTCGCCTGATCTGGATTATAAACACTATAATAAAGTTCTATTAATTCTTGTGTATCTAGCTGTACAGCTCGAAGTCCTACACCACGAAGACCCGAAGCTACAGTCTCTACCTTTTGGTTTAGATATTTTTTCTCTTCATCAAAATTTCTCTTACCTGCACCAGGACCTTTACCAGAATAATGAGGAATTACTATATAAAAACTTTTATCCATTATGTTCGCTACTTTTATCAGTCTGTCGACAAAATTTATATACTCATCGATCTGGGTTTTCAATAGCTCGTTTCCTTCTTCCTTCAACCTAACCCTCAAAGTATCTAGATAGCTATCTAGTTCGAGCCTTCTAGACTGCATTATTATCTGAACAGGAAAATCAATAGAATTCAAGAAACTCTGGTAAGCATATATAATAGAGTTTCTTTCCAACTCTGATTTTAATTCAAAATTAATAGAGGAGACAAGTAGCACCATTCGCATACTGCCGTCTTTTAGAATAACTATACCTTCCCTCACCTGATCTACATCAAGATAAGCTTGGGTGGAAGAACGCTTTGCCGGCGCCGCCTCTACAGTGGAAGATTTCAGTTTTTTTTCTTCTTCGTCTTTAGCCATAATTAAAAGTTTTTAGTTAGTTAATTTTCAATTTTCAATGTTTTAAAAATTATTCAATTGCTCTCGGCTTTGCTCTTAAGAACACCAACCCTAGTGGAGAGGAGCTCGAGCAGAAAGGAAAATTAAAAATTATTAAAATGCGACTTTTTTGTTAATAAAAAAAATATCTCATCTCTTCGCTATCAAGGAAGATATCCCCGCTGCCAAATCCTCAAAACCCTCTTCTTCTTTTATTGTTTTCTTGGTTGTTATTTTTTCCATCGCTTCCTCTAGATCAGCAAAGACATCCTCTAGAGGCTCTTCTTCCCTCAGGGTGGTTCGAACTGTCGATTCAGCCTCAGACGCCGATATGATCCTTCCTGACATCCCAACATCTTCATCCACCTTACCACTCCACCCTTGAGTATCTACTATATTAGCCAAAGCTTCCAAGCGTGATTTTACCAATCCCTTTCTTGTTCTTTTTGATATTTCTTTTCTGCTCTTCTCGGATTCACTTTCGCTCTGTACCATTATACTTCTGATACGAGTAGATTTCTCCCATTTTAATATTTTTGGATCTCTCAAATATGCAAAAAAGTAATTAAGGAAAGTCAAGAAAGGTCTTCCGTTTATTCTGATAAAAACCAAAGCCACAGTAAGGAGAACAACAGGAACGGCAATGGCAATAAAAATACTAAGATTTATACTACCTATTGTTAAAAAAAGAAAATACGTTATAACTCCTCCCCCTATCATATATAAAAACTGTCTTAGGGTAAAGGGCCCCAGAATCTTATCTTCTACTTCTATGTTTTGTGGTATCTTATATTGATTGGCCATTTTTTTATTCTAATTCTTCTGGGATTATGATTCCTCCTTCTGACAACTTCTCGCCGGGTTTTATTTCTACTGGAGTAGGTGTCGGTACATTTACTTCTCTTGCAGTACGAGGTCTTGTCGTTTCTCTTCTCGTACTAGCTACTTTTTTAGCAGAAGGGGTTGTTGATCTATATCGAGTCTTTCTTTTTGGTA
>CAYRIM010000014.1:0-12881 GCA_964424445.1 uncultured Candidatus Saccharibacteria bacterium
AAACATATCCAATTTTTTTCTTCAGATAATGTAATAGAAAATATTTTTACCGTTCTCAATGCCGGAGGAAACATAAAAGACACTAGTGGAGATTATTTTGCTTATGTTAATGCTAATATAGGCGGCATGAAAACAAATGGAGAAATAGAGGAAAAAATCAATCATAAAGTAAATATCAATACCGACGGAAGCATAATTCATAAAGTTGAAATAAAGAGGAGGCATAACGGTAGCTATAATTGGCCAAGCGGTATAAATTATTCATACATAAGATTTTATTTGCCAGCAGGATCAAAAGTCCTAGAAATAGAAAATTTCGAAAAAGAAGATAGTATAAAAAAAGACAAAATATCTAATATGCTTTACCTTCAGGAAAACGCCCCGAAGGTTAAGGTTAGTGATCTTGATGTATCACAAGAACACAATAAAACCGTAGTTGGGATATGGCAGGTTATAAAACCAGAAGAAGAGATAATCTCTTCTATCACATACCAATTACCCTTTAAGATTGATACGAGAAAATCAGCAGAGAAATACACCCTTCTTATTCAAAAACAAGCAGGCGTGATATCTCAGGAAACAAATATAAACTTAGAAGTTCCTTCTAATTTCGATATAGAACCAACGCTTTCTGTAAATGGTTCTAGTAAAAGAAATGTGTTTTCCGACTCATTCGATCTTGTCAAAGATGAGCAAATTGGAGTGATTTTGAATAAATAAAAGTATAAAAATGAGAAATAAATCAATAAAAATCGTTCCTCTTAATAAAAATCACATACCCGCTCTTAAAAAAATTCTTATTGAACATGTAAAAGATCCCTCTACCAATAAGATACTATGGAATGAAGCAAATGGTATTAAAAGATATATGACAGGCAAAAGAGATATCTATAGAAGAAAAAGAAATTACTTAGTCGCAATAGATAATAATAATGAAGTTTTAGGATGTGCTGCATACTCAGCACTAGAACGAAAAATATCAAAAGAATTTTGTATACAACCAGATCAATCTTTGGAATTGCTTAATATATTTGTATCAACCAAACTTCACAAGAAAGGTATTGGCAAAAAATTATTTGAAGAAATTTGCAAAATAGCGAAAAGTAAAGGAAAGAAATTATTAATTGTCGCCAGTGGTTTAAGATACAAAAAAAGTTGGAAATTTTACGATAAGGTTTTCGATAAATCAATTGGTTCCATAAAAGATAAGTACGCAATAGAAAGACCCGCAAAGATATGGCAAAAAACCCTCTAAATTTATTGGTAATTATTTTCCCCAAGACAAGCCAATAATAATAAATCAACAGGTTTGGAAGTAAATTTTATCATTGACAAAAATACATAAGTATGCTATAATGATCTCGCAAAAATTAAAAAACCTTTATTTGGTTAAATCAAACAATGAAAACAAAAAGAAAGTCTCTCGGCTCTGCTCGAGACAAACAAAACCAGGTAAAGGAGGGTCAAAAAAGAAAATACTTTCATCTCCGTGAGTATAAGAACAGAATGTCTGATATTCTCTTTAGGAGAATTATAAGAATTCTTGCCTCGGGAGAATTCGATGTAGTAATCTCAACTAGAACTCAAGGTGAAGCAGGATTTATAGATTATGAAGAAAGTGCCATATATCTAAATCCAAAATACTTCCCCGTCGAAGAAACAATGATTCACGAAGCCTTGCATATACTAAAACCAGAATTGGATGAGAAATCTATAATAGAGATAAGTTCACTAATGTACGAGAATCTATCTAACGATAAAAGAGATAAATTAATAGCATATATCAAGGCTCTGGCTACCAAATGTGTAGGTATTAGAAAAAACGATCTACATGCAACATATGAAACAATATAAACCCTAATCAGATAAAGATAATTTAATATAATAAAAAAATACCAGTAGATAATGATAATCTGGTATTTTTTTATTATATTTGGAAGGATTAGAAAAAAATCGGGATAATTTAGATTTAACAAATAAAAGAAGGCGCCAGGACTTATGTAAGTCTAGGTCTCGCCTAAAATATGATTAAAGCAAAACTTGGCGCCTTAAGAAGGGATTGGCGCCTCGTTTTACTCAATATTATTAATTACGCGCATAAAACAAAGCGCCAAAAGGGATAAGAGACTAGGAAAACCCTGACTATTTTTCCTTATTTATCTAATCTTATTTATCTCGAGTAACCCGCCCAGATTTATTCCGAGGAGAATCGAGAAATTTTTGTTTTTGTTTTTTTGCTTCTCAACATTCACCCACCAAAGAGATGGAGGAGCATCAAAAGAAGCTTTTGGATTTAGCAACTACCACAACTATGTCAGAAATAATTTTTGTTTTTGTTTTTGTAAGGAGAGGAGAAAAAGAAGGTGCGATTTTATTTTTTCATGATTACTCGTTATCACAAAAAAATAGATTTTATCAGGTATGAAGAATAGATAAACATTTCCTATCAAAATCCCATTGATAGGAAAGAAGTAACCACAAAAATACTTGTATTCACTTTTTTCCTATCAATTACTATAAAATATTGTTAAAGTTCTTTTTTCTAACTAGCGCGGAGCATTATACTATACTTGATAATCTTTGTCAAGGTTATTTAATTATAGCTATTTTTATAAATCAACAGGTTAATATATTAAAAAACAAAAATAAAAAGATGAGACGATTACTATCTTTATACTTTTCCATAAAATTTTCCACAAAGTTATCCACAATACTATTTATCTATCTTTGACCTTTTTCTGCCCCTTGACTCCAAAACAACAATGAAAAGAACCACAAAAAATGTCACACCAAAAATAATAAGTAATATGGCTAGAATTAATCTTAGTATAAGATGAATCTTAGATATTATATACTCGAAAAGGTCTCTACCTAGAGTTGTATCAGCAATAAAAAGCATCACAGCAATAACAAACATCGTCCATAATAAAGTTTTTAATATTTTTCTTTTGTTTAGAAGAACATAATAATAGCAAGGCCAAAGACGATATTTTATATATTTATTTTTTTCTTCAGAAATTTTTCCATAAAGAATATCACTTATCGCCTTTTTATAGATGTTAACGATTTCTTCGATGCTAAACACATCTCCCATTTCAAAATCTATTTTATTCTTTAGATCCAAAGTAATCCCCCTAGCCTTTATGAAAACTTCAGGATCATTTATCTCTTTGACAGCCTCAGAAATTCTTTCTCTTTCCTTTTTTGTTTTGTAGCCTTTTTGATTTACTATCTTTAGGAATATCTTATCTGCTTCAATAATAGCCCACTTAAGACTATCTTCATTTTCTCTTCTTAAATAATTTTCTATTCTATTCCAACCTGGTATTTTTACTTTGTCACCATCCATAAGATTATAAATTAGTACGATTATGAGTTGATATAAAAATTTTCATCCCAGAAACACATTAACTCTTTTCCTTCCTATATTTTCCTATAATAATATTCTTTTTTATTCTAAATAGTTCTCCCAATGTTTCCTTGATAGCCTTCACGGGGCGAAGACGAGATTTCCCTGCTTCATACCAATCAACCCCAACCTCTGCGATATTGAATCCAAAAAGTCTCGCTAGTGCTAATATTTCCATATCAAAACCCCATCCTCCTATCGTCATCTTGGAAAATATTTTGTCAGCTGATTTTTTCGAAAAAGCCTTAAAACCACACTGAGTATCACGAATGCCAGGAAGAAGAACGATACGAATTAGAAGATTTGCTGCTCTTCCTAGAATTCTCCTATACCAAGGTTGTTGAATTACTATATGGGCACCCTTTACATGACGAGAACCAATGACTACATCATAACCCTCTTCGAAATAAGGCCAGAAATGTCCTATTTCTTTTATTCTCGTAGCGTTATCTGCGTCCATAAAAATTTTATAATCACCTTTCGCCTCATTTATACCCTTTTTGACTGCATAGCCTTTTGCTCCACCAGGCTTAGCAATTTGCAAATCAAAAAGCTTTAAGTGCTCAACGCTTTTTTGATACTCTAAAACAACTTTATCGGTACCGTCCGAGCAATTATTAGCAACAACTATTATTTCGTAATTATAATCTTTTTTCTCCAAGTAGCTATCAACTGATTCTAGGGTTTTTTTTATTCTTCTCTCTTCATTGTATGCGGGAATAATAACAGAAAGATGAATTTTCCTGCCAACATTTTCATGTTTAGCATTTTTGACTTTTCTTTCTAAATAAAGTTTGTCTTTTTGTTTCATGAGTTACTTTTATTTATATTTATTCTATATAATAAACTAGAATAGACCCACCTATTATTGCTTTTGGTTCTTTTTCTCTAAGCCAGTTATAATCTGGTTCACCAAGAGTCAGGTGATACCATCGACTGTTTTGTAAATATGTAGCAGATACAGCTATCCAACCTTTTGTAGGACCAAGTCTACTTGTCCATCTCTCATATTTATTACCCAGATAATATTCCGGCACCGAACCACCAAAATAATCTAGTTTTATTTTTTTTATATTTTTTTCATCAACCCATTTTGCTAATCTTTTCAAGTCCTGGCCCCAATCGAGATTAGAATCAGTTAAAATTTTATAACCATTATTCGTGCCACCCGCTAACTCATTAAAATAAGAAAGGTATTTTGGATATACTAGAACGTATGATGCAATTATCCATAAACCAAGGATCGAAATAATACCGATCTTGAACCAATCGTGCTTCGACCATTCTATTATTCCCCTGGCAGTTAAAATATAAATCATAGGTATTACTGGCAAAAGATGACGTATTCCTATGTTTAGATTTCCTTTTAGTGTTACCAACATATAAATAAAAATGAACAGTAACATTGTAAATTGCAAGAGGTTTTTTTCAAAAAATTTCCAGAAATTCTTTATTAAAATTTTTAATCTACTTTTGAATTTATCTTTTTTGATCTTTAGCCAATAATGAATTGTTTTACGGAAAACAGTAATCAAGGATATAGTAAACATTATTAAAAACCCAAGCATTTCTTTTGTTAAAAATGCTACAGGAAAATACCAAAAGAAAGATTGGTTTGTAACATATCCCAACATAAAAGTAGTATTGCCGCCCGCGACACGACCAAAAACCATAAAGAGGCCAAGAAAATATTGAGCATAATATTTCAAAACAGGAATTGTATAGATAGACAATAAAACGCTTCTCTTCCAGTCCCCCTCACCAAACAGCCCGACAATAAGCTGATGTATCTTGTCATCTGGCATTGCATACATTGTTAGAGCATAAACAACGCCAACTAAGATATAACAAATAAGACAAGACAATATGAACCCAATTATATAAGCGGATGCTTTGGCTCGAAAATTAACCTTTGCTTCTCCAGTTATCATATTTGGTGAAAATACTTTCAAAAACAGAAGGATAATAAATAAGGGAAAAAGCAGAACTGCTGAAAACTTTGCAAGTTGAGCAAGGCCCAGAAAAACTCCAGCCCAAATAACACTTTTCCCCTTAGGATTTTTCAAGAAATTCAAGAAAAAATAAATAGATAAAAATATAAAAAAAGCAGCGCCAAGATCTGTGGTAACATAATGATTATGTCCTGTTATGGTTGGAGAGAAACACAGAAGAAAAAGAGAGAAAAGAGCAACCTTTCTCCCATAATACTTTTTCACAATAATAAAAAAACTTAAAGCAAAAATTACATAAAGCAAGAGTATTGGAAGCCTAGACCAAAAAAGTATTTTTTCGGAATCATTGCCCTGCCTATATATAAAGTCCCAACCACTTTCCCACTGACCATTAATTAACTCCTCGTAATCTCTAAGGCTAGTATCAAAATTAAAACTCTGGAACATAAGCGGTAAGGCTGCAATTTCCTTGATAAGTGGTGGATGCTCGGGATTGAGACGATAGTCGTGATATTTTAGATAAGTATAACCCGCAGGAATATGAGCTATCTCATCAACAGTACCACTGTCACCTCTCATGGTAGCAAAGCTGAACGAAAAGCCCACAGTTATAAACAAAAAAACTAAAATGGAAATTATTATTTTTTTCATAGATAATAAATTTCTAAGACATTATATTGTCAGGCTTTGCCTGACTAAGCAAAGCTTAGCTAAATTGTTATAATTTGATTATCGATAACTTAACAATTCAACTATTATTTTCTAAAAACTATAAACTTATAACCAAGGAAGTTCCATGTCAATCCGAGAAGGGTGCCAACTAAAGCACCAACATTTCCCCACAGCTGAGGACTAAGACCTAAGAAGTTCGGGACAACACTTACAATAATAGTGGCGGATCCTACATTTATAATAAAACCCCCAATACTTATTATAAAGAACTGATAAAACTCCCTTTCAATCTTTTCTTCCTTCGCACCAAAGGTCCAATACTTATTCATAAAATAACTATTTACAACAGCTGCTGTAAAGGATATAGCTTTAAAAAATGAATAGCCTACGCCCATTGTTATATTTGTAATCCACATCAAAATGTTAAGTAAGCCAAGATCGATCGCGGTGTTTACTATCCCCACAAGAGCGAATTTGACAATTTGAAATATTGTTTTTTGTTTTATCATTTTGTATCTTGGTTTCAAGATTATAAATATCGAAATTAAGGAATTTCTACTCTGCTACTTTTTCTCCTCCCGTATGTTTTTTCTCCAAATCCACAAATTTCATTTGTTCACCAATGAAATAAAGAGGGACTTCGCCCGTAGGACCATTTCTATGTTTTTTCACTAAAATATCTGCGATGTTTTTTCTCTCTGTGTCCCTGTCATAATAATCTTCACGAAAGATAAACATTACCACATCAGCATCTTGCTCTATACTGCCTGACTCTCTAAGATCGGAAAGTAGTGGTTTTTTGTCTGGGCGAGCTTCTACAGCACGAGAAAGTTGAGAGAGAGCAACAACGGGGACATTCAGTTCTCTAGCCAAACCCTTTAGAGATCTAGAAATTTCAGAGATCTCTTGTACTCTATTGTCAGTCCCCTGGCTTCCCATAAGTTGAAGATAGTCTATTATTATCAGTCCTAAATTATTCTCCATTTTTAACCTTCTCGCCTTAGCTCTCATCTCCATAACAGATGAATTAGCTGAATCATCAATAAATATAGGAGCCCTATCTAATATATCCATGGCTTCTCCTATGCGAGGAAAATCATCCTCCCCCAGATTACCGGTTCTAAGCTTCCAAGCATCAACTCCTGCGGTCGCAGATATCAAACGATCTGCCAATTGATCCTTACTCATCTCAAGTGAAAATATACCCACTGTTGTATCTTTCTTACAAGCTATGTTAAGTGCAATAGACAGAGCAAAGCTAGTTTTGCCCATAGAAGGACGGGCTGCCAAAATAACAAGATCGCTCTTTTGAAAACCCCCTAAAATAAAATCCAAATCAGCAAAACCAGTGGGAACACCACGAAGCTCTCCCTTGTTTTTATGTAAATGATCTATTCTATCAAATGTTTCAGTAAGCATATTCCTCAAAGGAATAAAATTTTGCCTCAAGCTCTTTTGAGATATACCAAAAAGAGCTTGTTCCGCCTTGTCTAATACAATCTCTACTTTTTCATTCTCATCGTATCCTAACCCTGATATCTCACTGGCAGCTGCTATTAAGTCCCTTAGAATCTTCTTATCCCTTACAATTGAAGCATATTGATTGATATGTGAAGAAGTGGGAACACTATTTACCACTTTTGATAGATATGTGGCTCCTCCAATATTTTCCAACTCCTTCCTTTTTTCTAATTCGTCCGTTACAGTAACCAGATCTATGGGGCTCTTACTATTGAAAAGACTTATAATCGCATCATAAATAATCCCATTTGCCGGGCTATAGAAATCCGCTGGAGATATATAATCGATAATTTTTAACAACCCCTCATTATCGATAAAAACCGAACCAATCAAAGCTTCTTCTGCTTCTAAGTTATGGGGGAGTATTTTATCTAGTTTTTTTTCTGCTTTTTTGTTCATCACATTATTCATTATTTAATATATAACATTATTCGATTATCTCCCCTCCAAAAACTGACAGAGCCTCAGAAATAACATCTTTTTTTTCTTCTTTTTTATCCTTTTTTATTATTTTTAGTTCCTTCTTCTCTCCTAGATGCTCAGCTATTTTTTTTACTAAAAATTGGTTATTCTTCGAATCTTGCAGTCTATCAAAATAAAATTGATTGCATATACCTATATTGACACTTTCTTTGTCAATGGAGAATTCTGCTTTCTGTAAAGCCATATAAATAGACATGTTCTCATTTTTCACTCCCTCTAAAAAACTTTCCCAATTATCAATTTTGTCCGACTCATCGCTTTTTCTTACATTTTGTTCTTTTTTAATATCGGCTTCTTTGTTCTGAATATCATTTTTTTCTTGAATGCTAGAAACCCCTTCTTTTGAATGTTTATTTTTATCGAGTGAATTCGACAAATGATTATTTTGTTCTATTGAGTTTGTCTCTTCTTTATTTTTTATAATATCCTTACCGTCACAACCCTCTAACATCTTTATTATATTCAATTCTAGATGTAATTGGGGAATAAAAGAAAACTTGGAAGAACGCCTGGCTTCAACAACTATCTCAATTAATTGAATTAATTCTCTCAAAGAAAATTCATTAATAATGTTTTCCGCACCATCTATGCCCAACAACTCATTTGATGGTATTTTTTTATCTATCTTGAACAAGAAGATTTGCCTCATAAAATTGACGAGATCTCTAAGAAAAATATCAAAATCAACACCCCCATCAATGATATTATTAATAAAACCAATCAACTCCCCACTCTTTTTTTCTTTAATTAAATCTAAAAACTTAACCATATTTTCACTCTTTGAGATACCGAGAACATCTTCAACTAAATTTGAATTTATCTCCTTGTCGCCCACAAAAGCATATACCTGATCAAGATAAGAAAGCGCATCCCTTACTGAGCCATCAGATAAAAAAATAATTTTTCTTAAGCTTTCATCATCTATCTTGATTTTTTCTTTTCCTACTACTTTTTTTATCCCTTCAAACATTTTTTTAGGATCAATTTTTTTGAAATCAAATCTTTGACAACGAGACATTATGGTTAAGGGGATCTTGTGAGCCTCGGTAGTAGCTAAAACAAATATGGCATGAGATGGAGGCTCTTCGAGAGTCTTTAGGAGGGCATTGAAAGCCTCTCTTGTTAACATGTGTACTTCATCTATTATGTAGAGCTTGTACTTTCCTTGATTAGGAGCAAAACGAATCTTTTCTTTTAGTTCCCTTATTTCGTCTATTCCACGATTAGAAGCAGCGTCTATTTCTATAAGGTCTAGAAACCTTCCCTCTTTTATCTGTTTACAGATATCACATTCGTCGCAAGGTTCGTTATTTTTCACATTCAAACAATTAACTGCTTTTGCCAATATTCTAGCAATAGAAGTTTTGCCACTTCCTCGCGGACCAGCAAAAATATAAGCATGTCCAATTTGACTAGATTCTAATGCTCCTTGCAGGGTTTTTACAACATGATTTTGACCCAAAATTTCTTCAAATTTCTGAGGACGATGTTTTCTATATAAGCTCATAACTTTTAATATTAATTTTTAGTTTTATAATTTTGTAATTTTAAAATAAATCTTATTTTTTTAATTTGTAAAAACTATAATTTAAAATGTTATTTATAAAATTCAAAAATTAAAAATTTAACTTACAGTAATTTCCCAATATATCCCGATATCTTTAAGCCATCCCACTCCCTCTAAAACCGGCTGAAAATATTCTTTATATACACTGTCTTTGTTTGGTGCTCTTATCTCAAAAGTAAAAGTTCCAATCTCTCCCGTTTTTACAATATCCTGATCTAAACTAATTCTATTTTTAGAAAGCCAGTTTTTGTTGAAAATACTTGTCCTGTCCCTATCACTAGAAGTGCCTAAATTTAATTTGCCCTTCTCCCAGTTTTCTTTTCCTGTGTTTTTTAATCTTAAAACCAGAGCAGCAACCTCACCCCCAGATAAATTGAGGTATGAAGATTGGTCGATATACTCATAATCATAATCCGCAATGCTGAAATTTATATCAAAACTGCTCTCTTCGTCTTGTTTTTTATTATCCGTAATCTCTATATCCCAATATATACCTATATCCCTAAGCCAAGTTATCCCCTCCACTACTGGACAAAAGTATTCTCTATGTTCACCTTTTTCAGAATTCTTAGGGTTTATCCTAAACTTGAATGTTCCCGACTCTCCCGGCCCTACTTCTTCTTCACTTATCTTTGCCGGACGGTTATTTCCTATCCATGAATCTTCGTCAAAAAAACCAGATATTCTGTCTTGATCACGACAAGTACCGAGTAAAACAGAGGGTTCTCCATAATTTTTCCAAGAGACACTTCCTGTGTTTTTTAATTTTAGCCAGACTTCAGCTTCCTCACCACTGCCAACAGAAACATGAGAAGATTGATCTATATATTCGTAATTATAATTATTTTTATCAAAAATGTCTTTTTTTTCATTTTTTTTGATTATGAAAATAGGAGAATCAGATACGCTTACAAAAAGAGGTTTTTGATTTGTAGACATTGAAAATATCTTTTCTCCCACCACGCTGTATATTTCGTCAGCATTAAGCATTTCCAGAGCAATATTTTCCTCATTACCAAGTTTCCACATTGCTCTAATCTCCTCGTTACCTTTTGTAAAAACAAATTCATATAATCCGTTTTCGTCAAACTTGTTTATTTTTTCAAAATGACTATGTTCTAATAAATCAATCAGATTTTTATACACATAAAATGATTTTTTCTTCGAATAATCTCTATTCACTAAACCAAAATTGTGTTCTCTGTAATTCAAATCATTGCCGTCGTTACGAAGATCGTACCAAAAAAGCTTTTCAATAGCAGGAAAAGTAAAACTCATAAGATAAGTTCTAGCTAGATAATTTGCCTGGAGATTTTCATCAACACCCTCGGTTTTATCAGTGGGCCAACCAAATTCTGTAAGCCAAATAGGCTTGTCAAATTCTTCAGAAATATCTTGAGCTAATCCCAGGTCCCTCATTAGACCATTTTCCTCTGGCGAAGATTCAAAATCCAGCCGATAAGGATGGACTGCCAATATGTCAAAATATTGACTGGCACCTAGATCTTTCAAGCTCCTTAGATAGCCCATATCTACCCCCGAGGTTCCCCCTAGTACCACCCTTGCACTACTATCTCTAGCTCTTATTACCTCACTAGCATTTTTTAAAAGTTCGTAGTATTTATTTACATTGGGCTCCGGTTTAAAAAACACTGGGATATTCTCTTCATTCCAGATTTGCCAGTATTTAACCCTGTCCCCATATCTTTCTACGACCCTATCGACGAACTCCCTCCAGCAAGCAATATCAGGCATATACTTATCGGCTCCCTCTATATCTGGATTAGATGTAGCCCAAGGGGCAGAATAGTCTATAATACCCAATATATTTATGTCTGAATTTGCAAGATTCTCAAAGGCCCTGTCATAAAAATCCCAATTCCATTCTCCTTTTTCAGTCTCAATCATACTCCAAACAAACTCTTCTCTTGTCCAAGAAACCTTAAGTTCATCTAGTAATTCTAGAGGCACATTCCATCCTTCCCACTCATACCTGTTTAAAATAAAAGCATTTATGCCAAATCTGGAGTCTAGCTCACTAGTTTTCGCACTAAAGGGAATAAGGAGCAGAAAAGAAACCAATAAAAAAACACAAAAACCAAAAATTGTTTTCTTTAGACTTTTCATAAGAAAACACCTCCATTCTCTATAATAGAGAAAATTTAAGCGAAAACCCTCCTTTTCTTTTCAACTACAAAGATGAAAGTAAAGTTTTCGCTTAAATTTATTGTCTCATAAAAAAAGTCTATAGGCAATAACAAAAAAGGACCCATGGGGCCCTTTTGATTACATAAAAATCAATTTCGTTTTACGGGAAAATCTTTTGCATACTCAACCCTGAAACCAGAAGTAGCACCTTTCAAAAGTTTATACATTTTACTTATCGCCCCCCTAATACTTCTGACTTTTTCCGCTCTTATGGTAATAATGATTTGGTCTGATTGAATTTTACTTCTAAAGAAAGAGTCATCATTCGGAAAACGACGTCTCATTAGCACTATCAGCATTTTGTCTGCTGCTGGAGGCCTGTGGCAAGAAAAAGGAGAAGCTTTTCCCTCTTCATTCACCCACTCAACAACAAACTGATATCCTATAGAAGAATGACTCCTTCTATCATTAAGATAAAAACGAACAATATTGAATTCGTCCTCTATGTCCCCTCCATTAAATTTCAATCTCATTAAACCACCTTCCCCCTATTA
Source organism: uncultured Candidatus Saccharibacteria bacterium (assembly GCA_964424445.1). Classification (GTDB taxonomy): domain Bacteria; phylum Patescibacteriota; class JACPGU01; order JACPGU01; family JACPGU01; genus CAYRIM01. Next base: position 12,307 of record CAYRIM010000014.1, read on the forward strand.
TATTTTTTATATCCGTCCGTTTATATATGTCAACTATTGTAAAAGATCGTTCAAATTATCATCTATATTAACAAAAAAATCCTTATCAAGCAAGGATTTTACAACACCAATACCCCCAGGGAGAATTGAACTCCCGTTTTCAGCTTGAGAAGCTGACGTCCTGGTCCACTAGACGATGGGGGCAAGTTTAAAATAAAAAATAAAATATCAAAAATAGAAATAAACACATAGGAAAACAAAAAATTTCTGACTTCTACTTTTTAAAATGTTTCTTTTCTATCTTTTATTTTTAATATCTTATATTTATAAATAGGGATTATCGCTATTCGTAATCTCCTTCAACCTCTCAGCCAAACCAATTTTCTGCAAATTAATGAAAGTGGTCTCTAAAACAAAACTATCCCACTCTTCGCCCTTAATCATCCGTCTTCTTATTTCGGTCCCAGATAAAAATTTTCTCTGTATCATGGAGTGTTTTTTTACCCTATAGCCCTTATCCTGAAAAAGTAATTTTGTAAAAGGACTAGCAGTAACAACTTCATCAAATTTTCCTACTGTCTTCCTCACATGGTCGG
>CAYRIM010000015.1:0-7595 GCA_964424445.1 uncultured Candidatus Saccharibacteria bacterium
GAGGTAGCAAAATTTTGAAATTCGTCTACAAAGAGGAAAAAGTCTTCCATGTCCTCCTCTCTCTTTCCCGCTCTCTCCATAGCAGTAAGCTGGATTTTCGTAATAATCATAGCTCCCAAAAGTGCCATATTGTCTTCACCTACCTCTCCTTTTGATATTTTTACCAAAAGAATTTTCTTGTTATCCATAATTTCTTGAAAATTCACAGTGCTTCTTGGCTGACCTACTATATTTCTAATAGAAGGAGCAGCCAAAAAAGCACCCACTTTATTTTGAATAGGAGCTATTGCCTCGGTTGCAAAACGAGGATTAGTCTTTACCTGGTTTTCAAATTCTTCCATCCAATATTCCTTCACTACTGGGTCGGTTATATTATCTACGATCATTTTTCTATATTCTTTGTTTACTAACATTTTGGTTATGCCAAGCATAGTGGAATCTGGTGTTTCAAGAAGAGCAAGAATACAGTTTCTCATAATGTGTTCCATACGAGCTGACCAAACACCTTCCCATATTTTTGTAAAGATACTCATCATTCCAGAGGCCAATATCTCTCTCTTTGCTGGATCTACATTCTCGAGAAGATTAAAGCCTACGCTATTCTCCTTATCTCCAGCATCCATTATAACAACATCATCTATCCTGTGTTCGGGGATATACTGAATAGCTGATTCTATGAATTCACCATGGGGGTCTATAACAGCAAGTCCCCTTCCCTCTCTTATGTCGTCAGCTACCATTTGTTTCATGAGAGTAGACTTACCAGTACCCGTCTGACCTATTATATACATATGTCTTCTTCTGTCGTCTATTTTTATGCCAAATTTTGCTACTTTGTTTCTAAAGTTGGTTTTACCTATAACAGAAAGTACCTCCGAAGAAACCGACTCTTCTGTTGGAAGTGAAGCAGGGGGTTCTCCTTTTTTACTTCCAGCCCATACTATCGAAGGAGTTTCTACGGTTATATTTGGTAGATGATACAAGGATGCAATTTCTTCAATGTTCAAAATAAATCCAGGATCCTCAAAACTTCTAGCCTGAACTTCATTTAGAAATTCCATTTCATTATAATGAATACCTTTATTTATAAAGCCGTTAAGGTTTGATGCATTAAATTGTTTGAAGGCTCCAACTATAGACTGAAGTTTTATCTTCATGGTTTCGGGGTCTCTCCTTGAGAGAAAAACAACTCTCATTTTTACTTCATACCCAAGTTTTGTTGATTTATCCTCTATTGCTTTTACGGCTTGTTCTACGGGGCCAGACAATTTAACTTCTTGTTTTGGAGCACCAGCTACAGCAGTCGGTGACGATAATATTTGTATAAATTTCACGATAAGACCAAAAATACCAAATATACTTTTCAAGACTCCCCCACTCCCCTTCTTTCCAGATTTCAATTCATTTACGTAGTCTATAGCTTTTTTTTGCCAGCTATCATCTACCGGCCGAACAATTACCTGAGTCCATATTTGCTCGTTTTCTTCTACTTGAGACAAAACTCCAGTGATGCCAGCTAGGGGGTCTACTTCAAAATTAGTAAAGGTTTTTATTGGATAAAAATCTTTTCTAGCCAAAGAAAGTTCTGTTCCTATAAAGTTCAAATCTTCCGGTCTTTTTGTTAGCGTATAGTCTTCTACTTCTTGAATGTCTACAGTAGGATATTGTGCATATACCTGTCCCTCAATAAAGTCTCTCAGGTGTCTTGGGGCATATATATAGAATTTTATATACTTGCTCATTGACACTATTTCGAAGGAAATATGTTCCTGGAAAGAACCTTCTTCTAATTTTTCTTTTGCATTTTTGTATATGCCATGAAGAGAGGCAAACATTAATTGAGCGGAAAGAGGTCCTTTTTCATTATTTCTAGGAACCTGAATAAGCAAAGTAGTATATTCTTGCTTTGTGAGCCACAATCTTTTCCTTCTATTCTTGTAAGCTTTTAAAATCAAATAAAATCCCAATATCCAACCTGCAATAATTAGGATGTAAAAGATTATTTTGAATATATCGAACACAAGAGATGCTATATTGATTTCCATGAAATAAATAATTTATGAATTGATATTTTGATGGGTTTATATAAATGCTCTGGTAATTACATTAACAATCATATAAATACACAAACTTGCTAGCTTAATAATAACAGTATTGTTCTCTGTTTTAAAGTATATTTTTGTAAATAAAAAAGCATAACAACTTATTTAGTATTATGCCCCAAGTAATTTTAAGTTTTGTATCTAGATATTGATATTAGAAATCAAATTCTATGTCGCTATGTATCCTTCTGCGGTTTTCTTGAATCTTGGCGAACTATGTAAATTAATAAGAATTGTTGCTTTTTTTACTTTCTTTTTCTTCATAACTTCTTCAACAACATCTTTCTGTGGTAATGGGCCCTGTTTCTTTAGTATTTTTTCAATAACATCTTCAACTGTGCCTCCTTCATATCCCCAGTTCTTAAGACCATAAAGTCCCCTACCAACCAAGACAAAACGAGGGTCGGAGATTAATTCGTTATGAATAGTTTGAACAGTAGCTTTTTTGTTATCAAAGGCTCTTTTTTTAATTTCTTCAGCAATTTCTCCAAAATGCATAGGTTCTTCCTTTTTTGATAAAACATAAAATATCTTATCTCTTATTGTCTTTGGTTTTACCCATGGCCAATGAACTAGTCCAATCTTTCCTTCTTCGTTTTTATGAATTTTTTTAGCCACACTCATAATCGACTTATAAAATTTTAGAGATACCTGATTTTTATATTTATCTGCCACTTTATTTTTTAGTATTGCCTCTAAAATTATTTCGTCAGCCACAACTTTTTGTTCCGTCTCTAGTATTTCCGCAAAAGAATCTACTATTTCTTCTAGCATTCCTTTGTTATATTCAGACAAAGCCCATCCCTTGTTAAGATTATCACTTTCTTGGATAGTTTGAATATCTTCCGCCAAAAGAAGTATAAAGCGTAATATCTTTTTTATTTCTTCTTTTCTATTTTCATTGAGATCTATAATTAATTCTCTGACCATAGTTTCCTCGTCAATAACCCCTCCTTTTGATTTAATTATATTTCTTAATTTCTCAAAAGTAGTTATATTGTGGTCAAGTTTAGCTATTTTTCTAAGTTTTGCCAAAGAAGCAGCCTCTATCTGCCTTACTCTTTCTCTGGTTACTCCAAATTCTTTACCAATGGCGTCTAGCGTCACTCTTTTTCTTCCAGATAAACCAAAACGCTTCAGAACAACCTTTTGCTGTTTTTCTTTTAATTTAGAAATCAGATCACGAGCAAACTGAGTAAAATGAATATCTTTCATTTTACTCTCTTCTAGTTTATCTAGGATTGTACTTGTTTCCGTCTTTGACATAATAAAAAAATATTATATACTTATTAGCTTAAATAAGCTATTTTTATTAATTTTTTATTATTATACCACACATCAAAAAACCTGTCAACACTTTTTATAAAAAAAATAAAAACAGGCGAGGACCTGTTTTAATTTCCTGTGAGCAATAAAAAATTTGAATGTGTAAGTATTGTTATTTTATGCTTCTTCTTTTTGCTTTGTTGATTTCATATATTCCGTAAAACATTGTTATAAACCATAAAAAAATGAGGATAACACAGAGTAAGCTAAAGAAGAAACCCTCCTCTTTCAAGATATCTCCTAGTTTTCTAGATCTCCAAGCTGCACCCATTATTCTTTTTAGTTTTCTGTCCAGGTTGATCATAATAATTCAATACCCGATAGAAAAATCTAAAATCAATAGAGATAATATTATAAATATTTTCAAGATGCACCCCCTATTCTTTGCTAATATTTTATCTTATTTCAAGTAAAGAATCAACAAAAAACAAGTCTCTCGACTTGTTTTTAAAAAGCATCAATGATAATCTAGTTGTTTTTATCGTCTGTATTTCTGTCTTCTTCTCTAAAATATTGCCCAAAATAATATCTTCTAATAACTCCTATGTTTTGCATTATTCTAAACATAAAAACAACAATAACTCCTAAATATAAATCGAGATTCAATTTATCGCCCAAGTATACAAAAAAAGCAGAAAGAATTCCGTAAAAAATAAGTCCTGTTACAAAATTCCCAGTATTATATTCCCCTTTTACCTGTGCTCTTATAGCGCCCATTATAGAGTCCAGTATTGCCAATATAGCAACGGCAGTATAACGAGAATATTCTGGTGCAATGTCGAAAGGCAAAACCATTCCTAGAATAATACCAATTATAAGACCAACTAATGCATACAACATAAAATAATTTTTAGTTTCTGTTTATAGGATTAGAAATTATAAAATTTAAAAACATTTATGTGGTTTTAGGCTTTTTTGACTTTTTTGTGCCATAAAACCAATACAACTGTTGCAATAAAGATCGATGAATAAGTTCCTGCTATTATACCAACTATTAGAGCAAAAACGAACCAGAATATTGACTGTCCTCCAAAAACCAGAAGAGCGAGAAGAGTAAAAAGAGTTGTTGCAGAGGTATTAAGGGATCTAGTGATGGTTTCAGCTATACTCTTGTTAGCTATATAAGTAAAGTCTCCCGATGTAGTTTTAATGTTTTCTCTTACCCTATCGAAAACAACTATGGTATCGTGAACAGAAAAACCCAAAGTAGTAAGAAGTGCGGTAATAAATAGATTATCTATCTCTACGTGAAGGAAATGTCCAAGAATTGAAAATAGCCCAACTATAATTAAAACATCATGAACTAAGGCTACTATCGCACTAAGACCAAATTTCCAGCTACTCATAGGTTTTGGAACACTTCGAAAAGCCCATGCTATATAAAGCACTATAGCTATTATGGCTAAAGATAAAGCTATAATAGCCTTGCGGATCAAATCTTTTGATATGGTGGGGCCTACTGTTTCGTATCTCAGTTCTTTGTTCTCGCCTATTTTTTTATCAAAAGAATTTTTTAGTTCTCTATATTTTTCTATATCAATAAGGTGGGCTCTAGCTAAGAAGGTGTGATCATCAATTAAAGAAATTTGAGGATTGCTGATTTCATTTTCCTCGAAAATATCCCTTATTTGTTTTTTTGTTATTTTTATAATTTCGACACCTCCAATTTCATCCTTATTTTCATTCTCAACTTCAGCATCTTCAGGCTCCAAACTAGTATCGGCTTCTCCTGCTGGCTCTTCTAGCTCCCCTTCTTTTATCTCTTGACTCTCTTGTTCCGGATCTAGCGTAGCTGTTAATTCATTAATTTCCTGGTTACCGAAAGATAGTTCAATCAAAGTTCCTCCTGCAAAGTCGATACCGAGGTTCAATCCCCAAACAAATAAAGAAATAATACCTGGGATTATGATCAGGGTGGAAACTAGAAACCATATTTTGTAACGCTCTATAATCTTCATTGTTATTTTGAATCTAAAGTATTTATTTTACTCCAAAAAACCTTTTTTTCTCACTAATTTTCCTTCCCACAAAAAACAAAAGAAAGTTTCGTGTAATTGTTATTGCACTAAACATACTTATTATTATTCCTATAGATAAAGTTAGGGCGAATCCCTTTATGAGTCCTGTGCCAAAGTAAAAAAGTATAGCACAAGTAATAAGCGATGAGACGTTGGAGTCGCGAATCGATGTCCATGCTCTAGCAAAGCCTTCTCTTACAGAGGAAGAATAACTTTTTCCCTTTCGAAGCTCTTCCTTCATTCTTTCAAATATCAAAACATTAGCATCAACAGCCATACCTACGGATAAAATAAATCCTGCTATTCCAGCTAGAGTCATAGTTACAGGTATTAATTTAAATAGTGCTATCACTATAAGAGCATAGATGAAAAGAGCAATATTTGCCAAAAATCCAGGTAATTTATAATAAATCAACATAAAAAGAGCTACAAAGAATATTCCAATGAGTCCCGCAATAAAGCTTTTTCTAACACTGTCCTGACCAAGTGTTGCTCCTATGTTTCTTTGTTCTACTAGTTCTATGGGAACAGGAAGAGCACCAGCGTTTAGCTGAATCGCAAGATTTTTTGCTTCTTCGAGAGTAAAGCTTCCCGTTATGACAGCGTTCCCCCCTTCTATTTTCTGATTTACTCTAGGAATAGATATAGGAAGATCGTCCAAAAATATGGCTATTGGTTTACCTATGCTTCTTTCCGTAGCTTCTTCAAATATTTTTGCTCCTTCGTCATTAAAGGTTATTCCTATTTCGGGTTCATAAGTATTTTGGTTTACCTGCACTCTAGCTTTGGTAAAAAGTGCTCCCGTTAGACCTATATCCTGCCAGTTTTCTATCAGATATCCATCAGGAACCTTGAGTTGTCCGTTTTCGTCAAGACTGACTCCTTCTATTCCTTCTCGGAATTCTAATTCAGCAGTTTGACCTATCAAATCTATCGCTTGATTCACGTCAGTAATTCCAGGAAGCTCTACTATTATTCTGTATGCATTCATTGATACCAATGCTTGAATAACTGGCTCTGTCACGCCAAGAGCATTTATCCTTCTATCTATAACGGTTTTTACCCCCTCTAGAGCATTTTCTTTTTCCCCTGCTTCTATCTTGCTCATATCTGCTTCATAAACCAAATGAGAGCCACCCAATAAGTCCAGCCCTTGGTGGATCTTTAATTCTTGCGAATACCCACCAATCTTAAGATTGGGACCATTTGGCCAAGTTACAATACCGGCTAAAATAGTTATTATAAAAATAAAAAGAAAAGTAAACCAGAGTTTTCTTCTCATGTTCAAAAAATTATTTATACTTTAATTATTTTAGTTAAAAAAAAACAATTTGGCAATACCAAAGATATATCTAAGATTTGTATCAAGTATTACATTGTTAACTACTATATATCATAAAATAAGTATATTTTCGAATAAAGATAAAAAAGTACTTGACATTTCATAAAAAATGTGCTAGAATAGAAACAAATATTAGTAATCTTACTAAACCGTTTTTACAGGTATTGTACCTTTAAAATAAATTTAAACTTAAATAAAAAAAACAAAAGGAGGTGATCTTCCATGAAGAAGATCACAGTATTAACGGTTATTATTATAATGATAGCCGGACTGTTTTCAGTCGCGAAAGCAGAAAAGGGAGCCTTTCAGAGGGTTTCTGTGTCCAATGTCAGTGTTTCGGAATGGGACACGTGTTGTGTCACGGGAGTGAAGCTTCTCCCTGACAAACAAACTTACGTCCTCATTTACAAGACTGAGCAGTCGAGGTGTACAGGAGAAGACCCCAAGCACTTTACTGCGAAATATGCCTACGATGTTTCGGGCAAAATGATCGTGGAAGTAAAGTTCCGCGATGAATCCGGGAATGCTTCGATCGGGTATATCAGTGAAACAGGCGAATCCCCTGGGATATCCAACCTCGAAGAAAAAATTGATGAAATGTCAGAAAGAGAGAAGGAAAAAATCGCTCTCGAGAAAGAAAGACTCGAGCTCGAAAAGGAACAGCTCAGGCTAGAGAAAGAAAGAGAGCTGAGAGAGCTGAGAGAAGAAGCGCGAGAATTGAAGGTTCGCGCCTGCGTAGAAAGAGTCGAAAGCTACAACGCAGATCGAAACCAGTGCCTTATGGGTGCCGGTATCCCCCTGGACTAC
>CAYRIM010000015.1:7695-11753 GCA_964424445.1 uncultured Candidatus Saccharibacteria bacterium
CTACAACGCAGATCGAAACCAGTGCCTTATGGGTGCCGGTATCCCCCTGGACTACGCGCAGCAACAGGGAGATCAGTATTCCAATAAGGATGACTGGGAGTTCGATAAGTATCGTGAGCTTGCGGAGGGTTGCTGTGGAGTAGAGCTTCAGGGTTCCGTATGCGAAGCCCGACCGGACGTCTCACCTGAACTGCCGGACAATCCGGTCTGCAAAGTAGTGCAGACAACATCACAAGTCGCGGCACCCCTGGGATGGCTTTATAAGCAGAAGTTCTAAGAGCGTTCCAAGGCAATGCAATTTCTATCCCCCCGCTTTTAAGCGGGGGTTTTTATTTAATTAGAAATTACTTGGATTATTTCTGTCTCTATTCCAAACGAAGGGATTATTAATAATATAATTGCGGATTTTATTTAATGATTTTTCATTACGGATAATATGTTCCCAATAATTTCGTTGCCAAAATTTATGTTTGGTATCAAATTCGTTATCCTGTAAATATTTTTTGTATCTATAAAAACAAATTGATTTAAACGAACCAACAATATCACCAATTGTAGGGGCAGGGCTTGCCCCTGCCCTATTTTGGGCAACCACAAGGGTTGCCCCTACATCGTAAAATAATATTGAAATTATCATATGAATATGGTTTGGCATGATAATATATTCATCGATTTCAATATTTTTATATCTTTTGGAAATATTTATTATTTCTTCTCTAATTATCCTACCCAAATCGTTAAAAATCATTTTTCCATTCTTTATATATCCAAATATACATTTTCTATTATGTGTACATATTGTTATGAAATAATCATCAGGTATTGAATAATCATAATATTCTAGACGAATTGATCTGCGATTATGAATTTTGGGGTCATATTTTTTCATAAAAAAAGTCGCTATATCTTTTATTTTAAACAAGATAAATGCGACTTATATTTAAATGTATTTTTTATTAAAAATTTATTATTTCTCTAAATCCTCTAAAATTTTCTTTAAATCTCCTGGCAAATTTGTTTTAAAAGTGATATTTTTTTTAGTTTTAGGATGCGTAAACTCAATTTTCCCTGCATGTAAAAACTGCCTTTTTAAACTCATTTTCTCTGAGACTTCCTTAGAATGTTTGTTTTTGTAAACATGGTCTCCTATTATGGGATAATTAATAACAAAAAAATGAGCTCTTATTTGATGTGTTCTGCCAGTTAAGGGCATTGCTTTTAGAAGTGTGAGGCTTGAGCTGGGAGTTTTATAATGTTTTACTACTTTGTATTTTGTTACAGCTTCACGAGCACTTTTAGCTTGCGAAGCAATAAATCTAATACGGTTCTTGGGATCTCTCTTTAGAGCGATATCTATTTTACCTTCTTTTGGTTCTAGTTTGCCCAAAACTAAAGCGTAGTAAGCCTTCTTTACTTTTTTGCTAGCAAATTGATTTTGGAGGTCAACCAAAGATTCTTTATTTTTAGCTACTACGATAATTCCCGAAGTATCTTTGTCTAAACGGTGAATTATACCAGATCGAGGAAGATTAATACTGAAATCTTTTTTCAAAATATCTTCCAAGGTGCCTTCCTTACTCTTTTCTTTTTCAACTATCAAACCTGCTGGTTTATCAAGAATTAAAATATGAGAATCTTGATAGATTGTGTTTATTTTTTTATTCATAAAAAAATGTTATCTTGCTAATTTATTATCTTGTTTTTTTGAAACTAACAAGATATCAATATAACAAGATAACAAAATATTTTTATTGTTTAAATTCCTATTTTTTTCTAAACTCTCTCGTTAAGTACTTGTACGCTTCTTCTGCACTATCAACTATTTTTATAATGTTTTTTTCACTACTTGATATTGTTTGATACTGATTTGCCATTTTTGTACTAATAAACTTCATCAATGGCTCCCAAAAATCCTTTCCTATAACTACTATTGGCACTCTTTCTATTTTTTCCGTCTGGACCAATGTTACTAGCTCAAAAAGTTCGTCCAAAGTACCAAATCCCCCAGGAAAATATATATAAGCCTTTGCAGAAAAACTCATACAAACCTTTCTGGTAAAAAAATAATGAAATGCAGCAGATCTCTTCACATGAGGATTGATGCGTTGTTCGTTCGGAAGCATTATATTGAGTCCTACACTGTCCCCTTTCCCATCGTATGAGGCTCCTTTGTTAGCTGCTTCCATTATACCCGGTCCCCCACCAGTAACCACATCGAATCCTTTTTTAGATAATATCATTGCTAGTTTTTCAGCTTCTTTGTACCATTTGTTTTTTGGGCTAAATCTAGCAGATCCAAAAATAGTGACTGGCTTTTTGAGTGACGAGATAAATTCGAAACCATCAGTGAATTCCCCCATTATTCGGAACATTCTCCAAGCAGCATTGTTTTTGTAATCAAATTTTTTTACAGTTTTCAAAATCCCACCTTTCTAACTTTACACAAAGAGATTTTGTCTCGAGTTTAAACGAGAGACTCTCCTTTGCTTGATTTGTTTCTTTTTATATCTTTATTAATTTATAACCATCTTTTGTATCTTCAACTAGAAAACCTTTTTTTTCTATTTTATCACGAATATCATCAGCTTTTTTATAATTTTTTTCTTTTCTTGCTTTTTCTCTTTCTTTGGCTAATTTTTGGATATTAGTAGAGACCTTCAAAGATTTTAGCAAAGCTATCTGCGCTTTAAAAGAAAGACCAAGAACCTTATCAAAATCTAATATGGTAGCTAACTTATCTTCATTGGCTAGTTTTGATTTCAATAGTTCGTTAGCAACAGCTAATGCTTGCGATGTATTTAAATCATTATTAATTTTTTCTAAAAACTTGTTTTTAAATTCTCTATTAATTTTTCCTTCTTTAAACCCCAGATTATAAACTTTATCAGAAATGTTTTTGCGACCATAACTAGCTGAAGCTAAAGATGACCAAGAAAAATCTACCTTTTTTCTGTAATGACTGTTGAGTAATAAGTATCTATAATCAAGAGGACTTGGGCCATTTGTTTTTATGGTGTTTAGCGTTATAAAATTTCCTTCACTTTTTGCCATTCTCCCAGTACCCCCCACCACGACAAAATCATTATGAAGCCAATAATTTACTACTTGATGTCCTACTGCTCCTCTATTTTGAGCTACTTCATTGGGATGATGTTTTGTTATGTGGTCAATACCGCCAGTATGAATATCAAACCTATCTCCCAATTCGGTTATTCCCATTGCGCTACATTCTATGTGCCATCCGGGAAAACCTTCACCCCACGGACTACTCCAATGCTGAACAGCTTTTTCGAAATCTCCTGTCAGAAAAAACCATAAAGCAAAATCCGCTGGATGTTTTTTTCCCAAATCTCTGCCGACATCTTCTCGAATACCTGCTTTTTTTTCTTCCAACTCTTGTCCCAGAAACAGATCTTTGTATTCTGGAAATTTTGAAACATCAAAATATATGGCTTGTTTTGTTTGGTAAGTAAGGCCATTTTTCTCTAATTTTTTTATTAGGTCGATCATTTGTTTTATATATTCTGTCGCCTTTGTATATTTATCAGGTGGTAAAATATTTAGATCAGCCAAATCTTTTTTGAAAGCCTTAGTATATTTGTCGGCCAGTTTTTTCATAGATTCTACTGTTGGTTCCAATCCTTCTCTTTTTAGGGCCATCATCATTTTGTCCTCTCCCTCATCTGCATCACTCATTAGATGTCCTACGTCAGTAATATTAATTATATGTTTTACTTTGTAGCCGTTATACAAAAGGGTTCTTTTCAAAATGTCAGTAAAAACATAGGCTCTCAGATTTCCTATATGAGCGTAGTTATATACAGTGGGACCACAGGAGTAAATCGAAACTCGGCCTTTTCTAATAGGTTTAAATTCTTCTTTTTTCCGAGTTAATGAATTGTATAGTTTTAACATAAGACAGTCGCTAAATAGCTATATTATTAGATTTCTGAAAATATGCCTTAACAATTTAATAATTATTTTTAGAAGAGTTAATACTCTTTTCTACCTTCGAGTGCTTTTGAAAGTGTCACCTCGTCCGCATATTCAATATCCCC
>CAYRIM010000016.1:0-11548 GCA_964424445.1 uncultured Candidatus Saccharibacteria bacterium
AAAATCATTAAATAATATTCGGGATTATATTATAAATAATCCTGTGATGTGGGATGAAGATAGAAATAATCCTAAATTTAATTAAACGCTTTTTTATTTATATTTTTTAAAATGGTAAAATATAATTATTAATAATAAACAAAAAATATGCAGGAAAATAATATGGAAAATATAAAAAAAGAAAAATTGGATATTGATAAAGCCAGAGAATTTGCTGAAGAAAATTTCGAGAAAATGGATGAACTCAATTATCAATGGAATATACTTCATATCAAATACATGATAAAAGCACTAGAAGAATTGACTGAAGGAAAAGATATGGACTCGGATAGATTGAAAGCTCTTGCCTGGGTGCATGATATAGGGAAAATAAAAAGCGAAGAAGATCATGCTTCTTTAAGTGTAGATATTTTATCTAGTGAATTCGATCTGGACGATATTGATCGTGACTGCATTATCAATCACGGTGGGTCTGGCAATCCAGCAACAGAAGAAGGCAGGATATTCCAGACAGCAGACGGTATATCGCTTTTTTATCCTGAGATAATGCTTTTCCGGTTTTATGCGGAAGCAAAAGAGGGGAGTGGTTTTGAAAAAGTTTTGGAAAGTGTAAAAAAACAATATGAAAAATATTGTGATAAATATTCTGACAGACCGGAAGCAGTAGAAATTTTGAAAGAAAAATTTGAAAAATTATTTGGGGAATATAACTAAGCAGTAATAAATAATAAAATAAAAAAATGAACACCAAACCAACAACAAAGAATTTTTTGATCGTGATATTACCAGCCATCCTTGCAATATTTGTTATCTTTTTTTTAGTGATGCCAAGGGTTCAAGAAAATAGAAAAAACACCGAACAAAAAATAGGCGGACAAAGAGACGAGCATGGTTGTCTCGGGTCAGCTGGATATACCTGGAGCGAAGAGGCCGAAGCCTGTATTCGCGAGTGGGAAATAAAAGGGGAGGGATCAAAACAAGCCATCAAGATCGCAGTTGATGATCTGGGATGGCAGGGAGATGCCACTGTTATCGAAGTTATCCAAGCGAGATGTATCGGTTGTTTTGTAATAAAACTGGAAAGGAATTCTACGAATGACCGCAAGAATATTACTTTGAATAATTGGGAAGTAGAGAAAGTATCTTTGACTCCGGAAGAATGTATAGGGTTGGGCGGAGAGCCCCTCAATATTGTAGGTGGGGCTACTTGTTCCGAGGGTAAAGAAAACGTAGGAGAGGTGACTGGTTTTATTTCACCGAATATTTGCTGTGTGCCAATAGAGAATAAATAATTTTACTTATCTTTGTTTTATAATGTATGTATCGAGATTACTTTTGGCTATCATTCGAAAAAATAGTTTTTAGAAAAATATTAATAAAATAAAAATATGTTAGCGAAAATTATTTTGACAACTGCTACTTTTCTAATTCTGGACGGACTCTGGCTGGGAGTAATAGCCAAAAATTTTTATCGTCAGAGTTTCAGTTCTTTTCCGCGTCTTTTTGAAAACATGTATTACGGAGCATTTGCTTATGTCTTACTGGTTTTGGCTATAGTTCTTTTTGTTTTACCAAAAGCAGGAGAGAATATCGGTCAAGCCGCGCTCTACGGAGCTATTTTGGGTTTGGTTGTTTACGGTGTTTATGATTTTACCAATCTGGCAGTTTTTGGTTCTTATCCTCTCAAGGTTGCTTTGGTTGATGTTGTCTGGGGGATATTTGTAATGGGAGCAACTTCGGTTATTGTAGTTTATATTTATAATTTATTAATAAAATAAAAATATGGAAAACACAAGTTCTTGGTATCAAACTTTAATCAAACCTTCATGGGCGCCGCCTGCCTGGGTTTTCGGACCCATCTGGACATTTCTTTATATTCTGATCGCTATCTCTTTTGGAAAAGTGATCATCGCGCTTCTGCAAAAACAAATTCCTTTTATCGTTGCTCTGCCTTTTATCCTGAATATTGTTTTCAATTTATTATTTACTCCAATCCAATTCGGGCTCAAAAATAACTGGTTGGCTTCTTTGGATATTATTCTTATTCTGGGGACTCTGATCTGGGCTGTCGTCGCTGTCTATCCGCATATCAGATGGGTGGCTTATATGCAAGCCCCTTATCTTGTCTGGGTTTGCATCGCTACCGTGCTTCAGCTTACTATTACTTATTTGAATAGATAAAAATATAATATTAATAAAAATATCCCCCTACGGGGGACAGGAGGAAATCATGGAATCACTTCACATTGTATTAGGTTGGGGTTCGCCAGTAGGATTGGGATTGTTTCTGCTTTTCTTTGGCGTCTTTGTTTACCTTGTTTCAAAAGCAAAGAAGAAATAAAAATATTAAATATGGGGGAAAGGAGAAAAACATGGGAGAAAAAGAGAAAAAATTTCCTTATTGGATACATATAGTTCTTGGAATTGTTTGGGTTGTTGTTGGAATAGCTCTTCATGCTGGAATAGAGCTGGCTATATGGGTTGGGGGCGGATTGGTAATGATTTTGATTGGTTTTTTTAATAGGGAATAGTAGTTAATGTAGTCCTACGCTTTCCCTCGGTAAGCTCGGGACAAGCCGCTCGGGACATTTTCTCTGCTATATATAATTAAAATATTCAAAAATGGAACTAACAATATTTTTTGCAAAACTTTGGGGATCATTTTTTATTGTTTTTGGTTCACTTATGATCATCACAGGACAGCTGGGCCGCACTATAGAAATGACAGATGACAAAGCTTTCGTTATCTCGACCGGCTACATCACTTTTCTGATGGGTCTTGTCACTGTAATCCTACATAATGTCTGGGTTTGGGATCTGCCCCTAGTGATTACCGTACTTGGCTGGTCCACTCTTCTAAAAGGTATTGGCAAGATCGGTTTTCCGGAGCTCATTCATCAACAAGCGCAGAGGTTTAAAAAGAATCAATGGCTCAGTGCCGTTATCCTGATTATTCTGGGGATTGGGCTTTTGTGGATGGGGTTTAGATAATTTTGTAGTTACGTAACTAGTTACGTAACAAAAATAAATAATGTCCTGCGACTCGCTTCGCTCGCTCAGGACAAAATCCCTTTATATATAAATTAATGTAGAATTTTGAAAATGAAGAACAAAAATGTTCGTAAAATTACAAAAGTAGGGGGTAAGTCTTATGCTATTACTATTCCTATTGAGATGATTAGGGAATTAAAATGGAAGGAACGGCAAAAAGTTATAGTGGAAAAGAGGGATGGTAAAATCATTATCAGAGACTGGGAAAAATAATCTCTTAATGACATCATTAGTAAGATAAGCCAAAAGTTTGTTGTTTTTGGGTTTTGGGAGTGGTAGAATAAGAGAAATATAAGTAATTATAAAAAATGCCAATTTTTAGAATCGAAAAAGGAAAATTTAAATTGAAAGAGTTGATTTCTATTATGATTAAAAATAAGATTAGCGAGAGAGATTTAGATGGAGAAGATAAAAGATCGGCTATTTTTATTAAGGGCGGGAGTGTAGAAATAGATGGTATTATAGAAAAAGATCCAGAGAAAATTATTAATACATCAAATATTAATTTTATTAGAATTTGCCCCAATACTGGATGGGAAGAGAATTTTACTATTAACTAAATATAATATGTCTCAAGATTTTAATTCTAAATTAGAAAAAGTTTTAAAAGCCGATGATCGGTTTATTGATGGCGAGGGAGATCTCTTGAAACCAGAAGTTATAGACAAGGCCTACAAATACGACAAAAAACTCGTGGAACTTTTGCTGGACGATAAAGATCTAAAGCAAAAGTTTTTTATTGAGATCAAAGAACATTGGGTTTTTAATATCAATGATTTTGTAGCTTACATCCAAGATAAAAATTTTCTCAATGATTCTTATACTAAATTCAAAAATAAAATCGGTCTCAATATAGATGGTAAATTTCTCAACGAAAGAGGCGAGGTTTCTCTGGTTTGGCCTTTTAAGGATTGTGTTCTCGAGGGAGGGATGACAAAAGAAGACCAAAAGAGAAACGAGATTTTCTTTAATGAAATTTTAGCAAAAGATGAAATTGACAGATTATTTGATGCAAAAGTTTTGACTAATTTTAAGAAATATACGGCAAAAGGAGAAGAAAAAGTTAAAGACTTTAACAGAGATGAAAAAGGAACAATTAAAGATAATTTGATAATCAAAGGAAATAATCTTTTAGCTTTACATTCTTTAAAGAAAGAGTTTGCTGGAAAGGTTAAACTGATTTATATTGATCCTCCATATAATACTGGGAATGATTCATTCAAATATAATGATAGTTTTAATCATTCAACATGGCTAACTTTTATGAAAAACAGACTAGAAGTTGCAAGGGATTTATTAAGAGACGATGGAGTTATTTTTGTTCAATGCGACGATAATGAACAGGCATATCTAAAAATTTTATTGGATGAAATAAAGGGATTTCATGAAGAAGTTACACTATATGTCCAAGTTAGATATGAGGGGAAGTCATTAACGGAAAAGAATGATTATCAAAAACTCATAGAACATATTTTTGTTTATTCAAAAGAATCTTTTAAACCGATTAAAGATGAAGAGGAATATTTAACAGATAAATTTTGTTGGGAGATTGAAGAATTATCTAAGGGTGAAAAAGTAAAAATTGGACACCGAGAGGTTACTATCTTTAAAAAAGGAGAATACAAAATTACTAAAAATGAATCAATAAAGAATGGTTTAAAAGAAACTTGGGCAAGTGGAACAGTATTAAAAAACAATGCTTCTGGTAAATATTTTGGAGATTATCTTGCTCCTAGAGTGGAAGAGGATGGTCTTGAAGTTTTATATAGGGTAGAAGGTATAGGTGAAGATGGTTTGGGGTATAGATATTTTACTGGACCAAAACGAGAAGGTGCAACGAAAGGAAAGTTTTATTCAGGGATTCCACTGAAAAGAGTTGAAGAGATGAAGAATGGAAAGGCAATAAAATTGAAGAGTATTGCTAATTTCTATAATTTTGCAGATTCTTTTGGAAATTGTAGGCATGAAGGCGGAGTAGAATTAAGAAGTGGTAAAAAACCTGAAATTCTGCTTAAACGAATACTTGAAATATCTACCAATGAAGATGATATTGTTTTAGACTTTCATATTGGAACAGGTGTAACTTGTGCAGTTTCTCATAAAATGGGAAGACAATATATTGGAATTGAACAATTGGATTATGGTAAAAATGATTCTGTTATAAGATTAAAGAATGTAATCGGAAAAACTAATTCTAAGGGAAAATTAAAAGAAACCATTGAAGATTTTGATAATACAGGAATCTCAAAAGAAGTAAGTTGGAAAGGTGGAGGAGAATTTATCTACTGCGAACTTCTAAAATACAACGAAGATGCTATTGATAAAATCCAAGATGCAAAAGATACAAAATCTCTTCTGAAAATTTGGGATGAGATGTGTGAACATTATTTCTTGAATTATGATGTTGAAATCAAGAAGTTTAATGACAACAAGAAAGACTTTGAAAAAATGACATTAAAACAACAAAAAGATATTTTAGTAAAAATGCTTAATAAAAATCAGCTTTATGTGAATTTGAGCGATATTGAGGATGGAGAGTTTGATATTAATAAAGGGGATAAGGAGATAAATAAGGAATTTTATAGTTAGTCTGTGAGACTGTTAACCACGAAGCATAATAAATTAATAGACATGAAGGACAAGGAAATTAAAACATTAATCAAGATATTAAAGCATAAGAAACGAGAAGATTTGGCTGATCTTTTAATTGGATCTTGTAGTGAAGTTGATGAATCAAGTTCTTATGGCTCTCTTTGGCATTCAGTCATATCTTCTTTTTTAATCTTTTCACCCCTCGAGAAATATTATAAGTTAAGAGAATTATCTCAAGAGGATTATGAATTTTTATTAGATTCCGTGTTAGATATTTACCCGCACATAGAAGAAGCACCTGAAATTGTTAGCATACAATTTAGGTTATTGGTTGAAGATGATGATCCACTAGCTGCTTTCTTGATTAGCTCGCAGAACAACACAATGAGAATTTTCTTGAGTTACTCTAGTTACGATAAGGAGTTGTGTGGTCGCATAAAGAGGGAGCTAGAATTATATGGATTTGAAGTTTTTTTGGCTCATGACGACATTAATCCGACAGAGGAATGGAGGGAAATAATATTACAAAACTTGGAAGGAACAGATATTTTTTTGCCAGTATTGACACAAAGTTTTAAAACATCAAGGTGGACTGATCAAGAATGTGGGATTGCTATTGCAAGAAACAAGTTTATAATTTCAGTTTCAATTGAGGACAATGATCCATATGGCTTTCTTTCAAAATATCAGTCATTAAAGTTTAGGACTGATATAATACAACATTCATGTAAAGAGATTGTAAAAGCTATAAGGGAAGATGAGCGATTTAAAAAAAGATTATTAGACCTTCTCGTGGTCACCCTATGTAATTCTAATTCATTTGAACAAACATCTAGAACTTTGGATTTTATTTTAGACTTTAAAGATATATCTGAAGATCAGGTAAAATCGATAGCACAAGCATCTGCCAAGAATAGTCAGATCTATAATTTTTTTTATATAAAAGAAAAGCTAAAACCTATATTTGATAAAAGTTCAGGCCTTGATCAAAAAATTATTTCTGAATTTGAAGCAAAATTAGAAAATAAAACAATAACCTAGCTATGTCTCAAAATTTTCTTTATGAACAATTAGACAGTGTCTCAAAAATGGGATTTTTGAAAAAAGAAATACCTGATTTTGTAGTTGAAAATTTGAATCCTGTTTTTGGAGTAAGGGAATATCAAAAAGAAGCTTTTGGGAGATTTTTTTATTGCTACAATAACGATTTTGAAAACAAAGGATATCCGCTTCATTTTCTTTTTAATATGGCGACTGGTTCTGGCAAAACCTTAATCATGGCAGGCCTAATTTTGTATTTATATGATAAAGGTTATCGGAATTTTTTATTTTTTGTAAACTCAAACAACATTATAGAGAAAACTAAAGATAATTTTCTAAATAATATTTCAAATAAATACCTATTTAATCAAAAAATAGTTTTTAATGATAAAAATGTGAATATTGCACAAGTAGATAATTTTGAAGGAGTTAGTGATAATGATATAAATATATGTTTTACGACAGTTCAAAAACTTCATAGTGATTTGCTTAACGAAAAAGAAAATTCTTTGACTTTTGAAGATTTTAGGGATAAAAAAATAGTTTTAATTTCTGATGAGGCACACCACACACAGGCGGGTACCAAAAAAATGTCAAAAAAACAAACATCTTTGTTTGAGGAAGAGAAAGGGGTAAAGAATGAAAAACCAAGCTGGGAAAATACAGTTGAGAAAATATTTCATCAGAATAGCGGAAACTTACTTCTAGAATTTACCGCGACGATGGATTTTTTAAATAAAGATATAGTAGATAAATACAAAAATAAGGTTATTTACAAATATGATCTCAAAGAATTTAGAAACGATGGTTTTTCAAAAGATGTTGAGCTTTTACATACCGATACAGACAAAAAAGATCGCATAATACAAGCGATAGTCTTGAGCCAATACCGGCAAGAAGTAGCAAGTAAAAATAAGATAAATCTCAAACCGGTAATATTATTCAAGGCACAAAAAACTATAGCACAATCCCAAAAGAATAAAGAATTATTTCATGGTATTATAGATAATCTTTCTGTAAAAGATATCGATAGTATTCGCAAAAAAACAGATGTTGAAATCTTGCAAAAAGCATTTAATTTTTTTAAGAATAATGATATAGTAGACTCTATTTTAGTTAGAAAAATAAAAGATGGTTTTGCTGAAAATAAATGTATTGATGCCAATAAAGATGAAGAAATAGAACAACAACAATTACTTTTAAATTCTCTTGAGGACAAAGACAATCAGGTTCGAGCTATTTTTGCGGTGCAGAAACTAAGTGAAGGATGGGACGTTTTAAATCTTTTTGATATAGTGCGTCTTTATGAAACTAGAGATGGAAAAAATAACAGACCTGGAAAAGGAACTATATCTGAAGCACAATTAATAGGTCGTGGTGCTAGATATTTTCCATTTAAAATTAAGGACGGTGATGATAAATATAAAAGAAAATTTGACAAAGATCTAGAAAATGAAATGAGAATTCTAGAAGAGTTACATTATCATAGTCATAATGAGTCTAGGTATATAAGTGAGATAAAAACTGCATTAAAAGAAGAAGGTTTAATAGATGAAGACGAAATTGAAGTTGAATTGAAACTAAAAGAATCTTTTAAAGAAAATAAGTTTTATAAGTCAGGTTTAGTTTATAAAAATGAAAGAATAATAACTAGTTATGATGGAGTAAAATCTATAAAAGATCTAGGGGTTAGTCGTAAAAATATAGATTTTTCTCTTATGACTGGCGGAGGAGAAGTAACAGCAGTTTTTACTGACGATGAAAATTATAAGTTAAAAAGAGTTGTTCCAAAGGAAAAAGTAACCATAAGGCTGGGGGATATGGAAAGACATGTGATAAAAAATGCCTTAGCAAAAAATGATTTTTATGATTTTTCTAGTCTAAAGAGATATTTCCCTAAATTAACTTCTATAAACGAATTCATTGAAAGTCGTGATTATCTAGCCAATTTATCTATTATATTTGAAGGGCTGAAGGATGAGGTTAAGAATGTCAGCAATACAGATAAATTTTGGGCTGTTTTGAAACTGATAAATGAGATAGAAAAAGAAATAAAATCAAATATCACTGAATATAAAGGAACAGAGAAATTTAAGCCAGTAGCCTTTGAAAAACAATTTGTAGATAAGAGGATTAAAATCAAGAAAGGAAATGAGAGGCTTGATGGTCAAGAAGATTACTTGAAAGATAAGGATTGGTATGTTTTTGATGCTAATTATGGGACTAGTGAAGAAAAGAGCTTTGTAGAATTTATAGAAAAACAGGTTAAGAAGTTAGATGAGGAGTTTAAGGAATTTTTCTTGGTTAGAAACGAAAGGCAACTAAAAATATATAATTTCAAAGACGGGCAAGCTTTTGAACCTGATTTCCTTTTATTTTTATTGGATAAAAGCGGGGACAGCATAACTTATCAATTATTTATAGAACCAAAAGGTAAACATCTAGCAGAACATGATAAGTGGAAAGAAGATTTTATGAAGGAAATTCAAGAAAAATTTAAAGATAAAATTATGGAATTCAGTAAAAGCAAAAAGTATAAAGTTTTAGCTGTACCAATGTTCTATAGGAATGAAGAGGAAAATGTTTTTGAGGAAGAATTTTATAAAACTATAAAATAGCCATGTCCCAATACTACACCCCAAAACGCACAAAAAATTTATATGATCCCAAATCGGATCAACCTTTCAAGTTAAGTCGCTCAAAACTAGAACTCTTCACTGATTGCCCCCGCTGTTTTTACTTAGACAGAGTTTTGGGAGTAGGCAGGCCTCCGGGATTTCCTTTTGCTCTAAACAGTGCAGTCGATACACTTCTAAAGAAAGAATTCGACATTCATAGAGCGAAAGGGGAGAAGCATCCTTTGATTGAGAAGTACGGAGTGGATGCTAGACCCGTAGAGCATGAGGATCTGGATATATGGAGAGAGAATTTCAAGGGAGTGCAATATCTTCATGAACCGACGAATTTGTTGATATTCGGTGCTATTGATGATCTTTGGATAAATTCGAAGGGGGAGTATATTGTAGTGGATTATAAATCTACCAGCAAAGGAGAGAAAATTGAGGAATTGGATAAGGAATGGCAGAATAGTTATAAGAGGCAGATGGAGATATATCAGTGGCTTCTTCGCAAAAATGGTTATAAGGTTAGTGATACAGGATATTTTGTTTATTGCAATGGAATTACGGACAAGGAAGCCTTCGATGCGAAGCTGGAGTTCGATATAACTTTGATAGCATACAAGGGAAATGATTCGTGGGTAGAAGGTGTTGTTGGGGAAGCTCATAAATGCTTAAATTCTAAAAAGATACCAAAAGCCAGTCCGGAATGCGATTATTGTAATTATTTTAATTCAAGAAAAAAGGAAGAAAAATAGTTACGTAACTAGTTACGTAATAAAATAAAAACCCGCTTCGGCGGGTTTTGTGATATAATGTAGATATGATTACAAAAGGCACTATTAAAATATGCAAAAATGTTTGATGCAAAGGAAATGTTTCGAAAAATGGTTACTCAGAAATATCTAGATAGAAAAAACATAAAAGATATTAGTCTTCTGCGTAGCAAAACAAAAGAAGATCTAAATATGGCTTCTGATGTTGATTTTGAGAGGCTTTTGAGTGAAGAAGAGAGGGAAGTCTTGAAAAAAGAGAACAGCAAGGTTAAGATAGAAGCTGAATTGAGGAAGATGGTGGATAAAACAAGTTTTAGTATGGATTGGGATATAAGATCATAGTCGGGGGAAATACAAAAAATAATAAATGAATTGCACCTGTTTGGGGTGTTTTTTTATTATTTATTGAAAGCGTTTTCCGCTTTGTTTATTGATTTTTTTTAACAAATGATGTAAAATTAACAAAAAATAAAAAGGGGAGGTATAAGGTAAATGTTTCTTATTCTGAACGGGAGGGTCGCAGCGCTACTTAAAAAAGTAAAAGATCTCGATGACAGCGAAAGAGAGATCGTGGGCCCTACACGCTGCAATGACAATGTCTTGTTGATCGTACCCAAGGAGCAGCTCGAAAGGATTCTGGGTATCAGGGAAACAATAACCAAGATTATCGGTCATGATAATCAGTATGCAGAAAGAATAGAGGTAGACGATGTGCGTCATGTTATCTTTACGGGTGGCCTGAGGGTGGAGAGCGAAATAGACCTGATCGACAGACTGAGAACGGCAGGAGTGGGAGTTGTTTCGGCAAACCAAACATCTTCCCTGCAGCAGTTTCTGAAAATGGACGAGGGCCGACTGGGACTTACTCTAAAAAAATACGCGCCCGATCTCAATCCTGATGTTTCATAAACAAATAAATCCTCGCGATTTTTTCCTAACGCGAGGGTTTTTTTATTTATTTTTTTGGAAAATGTAAATTCCTCTTGACAAAAAATGTCATTGTGATACGCTAATATGGTGTCTCGTGTTATAGTTGCAGGGAGACGAGGGAACCGCTATTTTACAAATAAGCGATTCCCATGAGAGATCTTTCGACAAGCTCAAGACGAGCAAAACAATTTGAAGAATTTAGTTAAACACACAAAGGGTTAATTTTGTGTGTTTTTTTATTTATAAAAAAATCCGCGATTTAGTATATTTTTATTAATTAAGATATATGAATTCTCATAGAAGTAAAAATCCGGATCTTTTATTCGAAGATGTGGTAAGAGATAGGGAACCACGAGTTATTCAATATGCGGGAAGTTATAGGAGGGGAGACATACCCAGGAAGCTAGACAGAGTGACAGCAATAATAACACAAAAGTGTAACTATCGCTGTATCTATTGTAATGGACCTCATACTGGATTCAATAAAGATATGTTGAGAAGAAAAAAGAATATGGTATCAAAAGATCTTTCTTTTTCTAT
>CAYRIM010000017.1:0-5984 GCA_964424445.1 uncultured Candidatus Saccharibacteria bacterium
ACACGACCTATTATTCCAACTTTTTTCATAATTTAAAAAAACAGATTATATAAATGAATCAACTTTTTTATTTATATAAGCTGTAACTAATATTCTTTTTATATGTTTTCTTCTATCTTTTTTAGCTCTTTGCCTTTCTCTTCCTGAGCGTAAGCTATCACTAAATCGCCTTCCTCTATTTTTATTTTTTCTGCTCCGTCTTTATTGATCAAAATATGAATACCGCATTCTTCTCCTTTCTTTATTATCTCTGAAACATCTTTATCTATTTTTTTTAGATTGTCTATTCTGCCTTTACATATCATGTCCTGATCTCTAAATATTTTTGCCTCTGCTTCTTTTTTAAGTTTCCCCTGCTCTAGTCTTACTCCCAATATTTTATCCCTTTTTCCATCTTTGAAAATTTTTAATATCTTGCTTCTCCCTATCTCCACCTCTTCTAGTTCGGGCTCAAGCAAACCAGAAAGAGTTAACACTATTTTATCTAAAAGCTCATATATTACACCAAAAACTTCTACACTTACATCACTGTTTTCTATTAATACTTTCGCACCAGGAGAAATGTCAACTCTAAAGCCAATAACTAAAGCTGACGAAGCCTGAGCCATTTTGACATCAGATTCATTTATATCGCCAACCGCAGAACTTATTATTTTTGTACTCACACCCTCAAATTTCATATTACTTATTGAATCTTCTATCGCCTTTAAAGAACCCGCTACATCAACTTTGATTATCAATGGAAGCTCCTTTATTTCCCCAGCTTTTACAGATAACGATAAGTCTGCTAAAGTTTTTTTAGCTATCCTCTTTACCGAAAAATCCCTTATGCTCTTTGTCGCTTTCCCTTTGGCTTCCTTAAGGCTAGATTTAACTTCCAGAAGCTCCCCAAAATCTGGGGTACTAGAAAGACCAGATATTCTTACAGGCATTGAAGGACTGGCTGACTTTATCTTTTTACCACTATAATCCGTTATAGATCTAATCTTGCCATAAATATTATCTCCAATAACAAAAGCGTCTCCAGGAGTCAAAAAACCATCTCTTATTAAAACTGTAGCTACAGCACCCTTGGTCCCCGAAAGATGAGATTCAATGATAAAACCGTTAGCGGGAACATCGATATAACTTTCTGGTTTCTTCATATCTGCAGCTAAAATTATAAGGTCGAGAAGTTCTTCAATCCCCTGACCTTTCTTTGCCGAGATCATACACATGATGGTTTTACCGCCCCATTCTTCCGGAATCAAATCAATATCAGCAAGCTCTTTTTTGGTTTTTTCTATATTAGCCTCGCTCTTATCTATCTTGTTAATAGCTACTATAATCGGAACTCCCGCCTGTTTGGCAAAATTAACCGATTCTTTTGTTTGAGGTTTTACGCCATCATCAGCCGCTACCACCAAGACTGCAATATCTGTTATCTTTACTCCATGCTCTCTCATAGCAGAAAACGCTTCATGGCCCGGAGTATCCAAAAAGGTTATTTTTCTTTCCCCCCTTTTGATTTGATAAGACCCTATATGTTGAGTTATACCTCCCGACTCTCCACCTACTACATTGGTTTTTCTAATATGATCAAGCAGAGTAGTTTTGCCATGATCAACATGGCCAATAATAGCTACTACCGGTGGGCGTTCTTTTTTTGTGCCGATCGCTTCTTGTCTTTTGGTAATAGTATTTTGTTTTTCTTTTTTTACTTCAAATCCTAAGTATTCTCCTATAATCTCCGCTGTCTCGAAATCTATATTTTCATTAATAGAAGCCATAACACCACTTTTCATAAGTTCAGTAATAACCTTAGTCACAGGTAACTTTAATCTTTCACTAAAATCTTTAACGGTAATAATATCGGGAACTTCAATTTTTCTTATCTCCTCCTCTTCTTCTTTCGTCTCTTCTTTTTCTTCTTCTTTTTCTACCAACCCTTTATCCAAAAGAGTTTCGATAAATTCCTTTGCCTTCTTATCGCTTATAGTATTAGATTTTTGAGCAATAACAAAACCAAGCTCCTTTGCATATTTTCTGAGCTCTTTTATAGAAATATCTAATTTTTTTGCTATGTCTGAAATCTTCATAAACTAAATAGTTATATTACTAAATCGTCAAATTATTTAAAAAATACCACCTCAACAATATAGCAATACGATAATCCAACAATGTAATAAAAATTATACCAGAAATAGAGCTTTTTTGAAAGAAAAACCCCGCTTTACGCGGGGGGTTCTTTTTTATATCACTTTTTTACTTTATTTTTCTCGTTGTAAATCCACTAGAACTCCGTTTCTTTTGCACTTTCCCCGCAACCTTCTTCACGACTTTTTTAACCGGCTTCTTAGACCTGGATAAAGTTGAGGGCTTTACTTTTGGTTTAGCTTTTATTTTCTTGCTACCACTTATTTTTTTAACCTTGGCTTTAAAAGTTAATTTCTTTTTTTCTACCTTCCTTGGCTTGAGTGACTTGTCTTGAGCTTTACTAAGAGAAGTCGAAGGTTTTCGTCTGTTTTTTAAAATATTTTTCTTTGCTTTTGTTGGTTTTCCCGTTACTTTCTTTATGGCTTTCTTTTTTGTTATTTCTGGTTTTTCAATTTTTTTAACCTTTTTAATTTTTTGTCTACTCGTCACGCTAGAAAGATTCTTCGATTTTTTTTCTGAGAGAATCTCCTTAGGAGCTTCTTGCTTTGTTGATTCCTTTATCTTTTCCCTTCCGACCTCTTCCGATACTACAGTATGCGCTCTTTTTAGAGTTTCTTTTTTTGGCTCTTCTTTTTCAATCTTACTATCTTTCCCCTGAGAAGATTCCGAGGACTCCTCAGTTTCCTCCTTAATAATACTAGTAGAAACTAATTTGTCTCCCGATTTTAGTTTCATTACCCTAACGCCCTGAGTGCTACGACCCAAGGTAGATATACCTTTTATTGGAATACGAATAACTTGTCCTGTTTTTGAAATACATAATATATCATCATCATTTTCGCCAACTATTTTAGCACTCACAATTCCTCCTGTTCTTTCGGTAATATTCGCAGTCTTTATTCCAACACCCCCTCTATTCTGAATGCCGTATTCCTTCAGTTTTGTCTTTTTGCCCATTCCGTTTTCGGTAACCACCAAAAGACTTTTGTTTTTATCTTTTTCCTCGATAACCCCTACACCCACAACATAATCTCCTTCTCTTAGTTTTATTCCCCTTACACCCCTTGCTGATCTTCCCATTGGACGAACATCTTCTTCCTTAAATCTTATCGACTGCCCGTTAGCACTTACCATTATGATCTCATCCTTTCCGCTCGTCCATCTAATCCAATCAAGCTCATCTCCTTCGTCCAGTTTTATAGCCACAAGACCACTTTTTCTTACATTTTGATAATCATTTAACTTTGTCTTTTTGATAGTACCTCGCTTTGTAATCATAAACATAAACCAGTCTTTTTCAAAACTATCAGTTACTATTAGAGAAGTTACTTTTTCGTCTCCTTTTACATC
Source organism: uncultured Candidatus Saccharibacteria bacterium (assembly GCA_964424445.1). Lineage (GTDB taxonomy): Bacteria > Patescibacteriota > JACPGU01 > JACPGU01 > JACPGU01 > CAYRIM01. The sequence goes on from CAYRIM010000017.1 coordinate 3,487, forward strand.
TATTAAGTTAACTATTGCCTGTCCCTTTGCTACCCTACTGGCTGCTGGTATCTCGAATACTCTTGTTTTGAAAACCCTTCCCTTGTTTGTAAAAAATAACATATAGTCGTGGGTCATTGCAGTTGTAATATGCGCAATTGTATCCTCTTCTTTTGTGGTAGCACCAATAACGCCCTTTCCTCCTCTGCCCTGAGTTTTATATGTGTTTATCGGCATTCTCTTTACATAACCACCCTCCGATAAAGTAACTATAATTTCTTCGTTGGGAACCAGATCCTCGTCCCTGAATTCTCCTACTTTCTTTTTAAATATCTTTGTTCTTCGCTCATCGCCATATTTTTCTTTTACTTCTTTCATTTCGTCTTTTATAATTCTCAAGACTTTCTTGGGATCAGCTAGAATTGTTTCCAATTCTTTAATTAAGGCTTTCTTCTCTTTATATTCATCTTCTATTTTTTTTCTTTCAAGTGCAGCTAAAGCAGAAAGCCTCATATCTAATATCGCCTGGGCCTGAATATCGGTAAGCTTAAATTTCTTGATCAAATTTTCCTTCGCCTCTTCTTTATCTTTTGATTTTCTAATAGTAGATATCACAGCATCCAAATGATCTAGGGCAATCTTCAAACCCTCTAAGATATGTAGTCTTTCTTTTGCTTTTTTAAGTTCAAACTCAGTTCTTTTTGTAATAACTTTTTGACGGTGCCCTATATAGAGCTCTAAAGCTTCTTTGAGATTTAGGACTTTGGGCTGAATACCATCTACTAATGCCAAAAGATTCACATGAAAACTATCCTGCATCGACGTAAGTTTATATAAAGAATTGAGAATTTTTTGCGGATAAGCATCTCGCTTCAAATATACAACAATTCTAACACCATCCTTATCTGATTCGTCTCTAAGATCCGAGATTCCTATTATTTTTTTATCCTTGACTAAAGTTGCGATCTTCTCTACCAAGGAAGCCTTATTAACCTGGTATGGAATTTCCGTAATAATAATCTTGAATTCCCCTTGTTTTTTACCTTCTTCAATCTTTGCTTCTCCGCGCATAACAATTTTTCCCTTACCAGTAGTATAGGCTTGTTTTATCTCTTCAGCATTAAAGATAGAACCTCCAGTAGGAAAATCAGGTCCAGGAACAAATTGCATCAACTCTTCAGAGGAAGCATTGGGATTTTCAATCATGTAATTAATTGCGTCTACTAACTCTCCTAAATTATGAGGGGGAATCTTTGTTGCCATACCAACGGCAATGCCCTCGCTTCCGTTTAAAAGAAGCGAAGGAACTCTGGCCGGTAAAACACTTGGCTCTTTGGCGCTCCCGTCATAATTATCACGAAAATCTACAGTTTCTTTTTCTAGATCCATCATCATCTCGGGAGCAATTTTACTCATTCTCGCCTCCGTATATCTCATTGCAGCAGCTCCGTCACCATCCATGCTTCCGAAATTCCCCTGCCCTTGAACCATAGGATAACGAAGAGAGAATTCCTGAGCCATTCTTACCATAGAATCATATACGGCAGTATCACCATGCGGATGGTATTTACCAAGAACATCACCAACGATTCTTGCAGACTTCTTATATTTTGAGGAAGGACCTAGATTCAATTCATGCATAGAGTAGAGTATCCTTCTATGAACAGGCTTCAAACCATCTCTAACATCAGGAAGGGCACGAGCTACAATAACGCTCATAGCATAATCAAGATAACTTTCTTCCATTTCGCTAACAATAGTACGAGGCTTTATATGACCATAACTAATATCTTCCGATTCTTTTTTCGGCTTTAAATCAGCTTCTGATTTTTTGTTGTTTTCTTCTGGCATAATGTTTAAAAATCTTTCATAAATATTTTATATATCGAGATTTTTTACAGCTTTAGCATGTGTTTGTATAAATCTCTTTCTTGGTGGCACCTCATCTCCCATTAAAGTAGAGAAAGTTTCGTCGGCCTTTGCTGCATCTTCGACAGTAACCTTAAGAAGAATCCTGTTTTCTGGATTCATAGTAGTATCCCAAAGTTGCCCTGGATTCATTTCGCCAAGACCCTTGTATCTTTGGATATCGTGTTTCTTGGATTTTCTCGGCTTTATATTTTCTTCTGCCCCCTCTGCTTTTTCCTCCTCTTCTTCATAATCTTCCTCTTCTAGCTCATTGTTACCCTTTTCATCAATGCCCTCCATACCCAATTCCTTCATAACCGCTAATTTCTCATCCTCTGTATAGACATATCTCTCTTCTTTTCCTTTTTTGATTTTATAAAGTGGTGGTTGAGCAATATAGATATGTCCCTCCTCAATCAAAGAAGTCATGTTTCTAAAAAAGAACGTAAGGAGAAGCGTACGAATATGAGCACCGTCTACATCAGCATCTGTCATTATTATGATTCTATCGTACCTTAGTTTCGAAATATCAAAACTATCTCCAATACCAACACCAAGCGCAACTATTAAAGCTTTTATTTCGTTAGAAGACAACATTCTGTCAAGCCTTG
>CAYRIM010000017.1:5994-11507 GCA_964424445.1 uncultured Candidatus Saccharibacteria bacterium
CTTGCTCGTTCCACATTGAGAATCTTACCTCGAAGAGGAAGGATAGCTTGAAAATTTCTATCTCTACCTTGTTTTGCACTACCACCCGCACTATCACCCTCTACTATATATATTTCACACTCTTCCATCTTACGTGAAGAACAATCAGCTAGTTTTCCAGGAAGAGTCATCCCCTCTAGGGCTCCCTTTCTAATTACTGTATCTCGAGCTGCTTTTGCAGCCATTCTAGCTCGAGCCGCCAGAACATTTTTTTCAATCATTTTCCTTGCATCATTAGGATTCTCTTCTAGATAAGTTATCAATCCTTCTGCGGTAATGCTATCAACCACTGTTCTGGCCTCTGGATTACCTAGTTTTGCTTTCGTCTGTCCTTCAAATTGAGGTTGAGGTAGTTTAACAGATATAATAGCAGTTAACCCCTCTCTTACGTCTTCTCCACTAAGATTATCGTCTCCTTCTTTTAAAATTCCCGCTTTTCTAGCATAATCATTTAGAGCCCTAGTCAAAGCTGTACGAAAACCAGTAAGGTGCATTCCTCCATCTGCCGTATAAATGTTATTTGCAAAAGAAAAAACATTTTCTGAGAAAGAATTAGTATACTGAATAGCGACTTCTACAGACACATTGTCTATTGTTTTGTTGATATAAACTGGTGGACTATTCAACTGATCCTTGCTTTTATTTAGATGAAGAACATACGAACTAACACCACCCTCAAAATAAAAAGATTTTATCTTCACTGGCAAGTAAACTTTTTTATTGCTCTTCGCTCTATCTTCGTAATATTCTAGTTTTTCTCTTTCGTCTACAACTGTAATCTTCAGCCCCTTAGTTAAATAAGCCGTTTGCCTTATGTGGTCTATTATTGTTTTGAAATTATACTTAGTGGTTTCAAAAATATCAGGGTCGGGTTGAAATATAATCTTAGTACCCGTTCCCTTTACTTTTCCCTCTTCTTTCAGTTTTGTAGTTGCCTTACCCTTCTTGTACTCTTGAGAATAAAGCTTTCCATCCCTCCTCACTTCTGCGCGCATCCAAACAGATAAAGCATTAACAACACTTACACCTACTCCGTGAAGCCCACCAGAAACCTTGTAACCCTCTCCACCAAACTTCCCTCCAGCATGAAGAGTGGTAAGAACTGTTTCAAGCGCTGATTTTTTGGTCTGTTTGTGAATATCAACTGGAATTCCGCGACCATTATCAGTAACCTCAATCTTATCGTCTGGTAAAATTTTTATTACAACTTCACTACAATATCCTGCCATTGCCTCATCAACGGCATTATCAAGAACTTCCCAAATCAAGTGGTGAAGTCCTTGTGCACCAGTAGAACCAATATACATTCCAGGGCGTTTTCGAACTGGATCTAGCCCCTCTAATACCTGTATAGATTCTGCGGTATACTCGTCTCGAGCTCTGTCGAAAGATTTTTTTGCTTCTTTTGCACTTACCATAATGATATTTGATATTTTAGATTAAAAATTATAAATTCATTTAAAATTTAAGTTTTAGAAACCAATATTCTTGATACCTAAATATCAAACCTAAAATGAATTTTGAATCTACAATCTAAAATTCTAAATCCTCCTTACATAAATTAAGAAGGCGAAAATCACCTTTATTATTACTTATATTATAGCAAAAATAGGATAATGAGACAAGTGGAAAATAATAAAAAAATACCAATAAACAAGATAAAATAAACATAAAGTTATCCCAAAACCCTAATCTTCAACAAAAATCACTGTTCCTATTTCAGCCCAATTATAAAGAAGATGTGAGTCAGAAACACTCAAGCGAATACAACCATGAGAAACCTTGGTCCCAAGATGATCTTCGCCCTCATATAACTTCCCCCCATCTTTAAGCTTCCAATAAGGTAAGGCGTGAATACCATGTGATCCTGATCTTGTTATGGCCATCCAATTGTCCATAAAAAGTTCGTACTGAGAACTATACTGCGTAGGAAATTTATTATAAATTTGAAATTTTCCTTTTGGAGTATCCATTCCCGCCCTCCCGGTAGAAGTAACAAAAACATATTTTTGAAGTCCATTTTCGTAAGCATAAAGCTTTTGTTCTTCTATTTTTACCTTTATATACTTAGGGGGCATACCATTTATAGTTGTTTCCAATCTTTCGTCAGGCTTTACTGGATCACGTACAGCAATATCCCAATAAATATCCTTGTCTTCACCTATCCATGTCTTGTATTCTACGAGAGGATTAAAATATTCTCTATATATACCACTTTTATCTGGCGCAACAACTTCGAAGACAAAATATCCATCCTGTCCAGGATAAACCATCCCGTCCATTTTTATCCTATTACCGCTATGCCACCCCTTACTGCTTTCTTTATAAAAAACAGTTTCACGATCCTTCGGATGAGATGTTCCAAGATATACAGCATTTCTACCCTCATTAAACCAAACTGTATTGCCAGTGTTTTTTAATCTCACATATACAACTGCTTTTTCGCCAATATTTAATTCTGGACAAGGAGATTGATAGACAATCTCATAAGAATAAACTGGTTTTATTATTTCAAATTCACTATCCACCCCCACATCACTTTTAGTAAAAGCTTCACTTACCCTTATGAATAAAAATACACCTACTATTATTATCAAAATTAAAGAAAAAAGTAGGAACATCCTTAAAAATAAACGAATTGTTTTATTAATTTTTTCGCTCATTTATAAAAAGTAATTAACTTTTGTGGCATATTTAATCAATCTATTTGATTTTTTCTAGTGATTCTATGTGATATTTTTTTATTTCTCTTAGTTTTTGCTTCTTCTTTCTCACTTTATCCAACATACTAGATATGTGTTCCGCACTTATATAGTGAGGCAATATTACATAATCAGCACCTACGCCATACAAATAAAGTGCTTCGTCAACATCCTCCGCTATAGTTATTATTTTGGCTCTTTTATTTTCTTCTCTTACTTTCTTAATTAAAAACCTGTTACTTTTTTTAGCAGGAAAAGTAATAACAACCATTTTTGCTTTATTAATATTCAATTGTTCCAAAAGCTCAACATCATAAGCATCTCCATAAACACAGGTTATATCATGACTCATCAATCCCTCAACTACTTCTGGGTTCAAATCCACTACAATTATTTTTTTGCTGATTTTTTTTAGAGCTCCGAAAATTCTTGGGCCCAATCTGTTGTAACCAAAAAGAATAATATGTCCATTAAGTTTGGGGGCTTTTTTCTCTTGCTCTGAAATATTCTTTTTTTCAAAAAATCGTAGGGGTTTTTGTAAAAGATTATAAATGTTACCAAGAAATGTAATTATGTAGGAAGAAGAAATAATTGTAATAATAGTCACAACTATTACCAAAGAAACAACATCTTCACTCAAGTAACCCAGAGATAATCCCATGCCCGCAATGATAAGAGAAAATTCACTAACCTGAGAAAGAGAGAGAGCAGAATAAAAGCTCGTTCTTTTTGTAAAACTCAAGGCTCCCATTGTAATAAGAATAATCAAGGATTTTACAAATATTACAAAAAAGACTAAGGCTATCAGAGGAAAAAGCATAAAACCTAAAGTAGTAAAGTCTATCTGCATGCCCAAGGCAACAAAAAACAAGATCAGAAAGAAATCTCTTAGATGAGAAAGTTTATTGGTAATATCTTCTCTATAGGGAAGCCCCGCAATAGTTATACCTGCCAAAAAAGCTCCCATCTCTATAGAAAAACCGAGAAAGACAAAAAAAGCAGAAACCAGAAAACACCAAGCTATACTGGTTAGAAAAAGCAATTCGGCTGACCTAGCAACATAACGAAATAAACGGTAAAGAAATATCTTACTAACAAAATAAACTAGTAAAACTGCGACAATACCATCAAGCAATATTTCTAGTATTAATAAAGGTGAAAGATCTGTTCCGCCGCCCATTCCCGACAAAACTATCAAAATAAAGAGAGCGGCAATATCTTGTAAGATCAAAATACCAATAACAATCTTGCCATAAAGAGATGAAAGAGCTTTTTTTTCAGATAAAAGCTTTATTACAATAACAGTACTGCTAAAAGCAAGGAGTATTCCTATATATATACTAACAATATTGGTAAATCCTAGCAGTAAACATAAAAAATAACCCAAAATACCAGTTGCTAACAATTGAATTAATCCTATAACGATAGCTTTCCCGCCAACCTCCTTTATTCTATGTAGACTCAGCTCCATTCCCACAATAAAGAGTAGAAAGGCGATGCCAATAGTAGAAAAAAGAGATATGACTTCTTCCCCCGTAATCAAACCAAATAAAGAGGGGCCAAGTATAAAACCCGTAAATATATAAGCCAAAATAAGGGGTTGGCGTAAAATTCTCGCCACCACACCCAGAGCTGTAGCGCTAACTATAGCAATACCTAGTTCTACAAAAATCTGTTCCATAGCGTTTTTTGTTTTTGTTTGATAACTTATTTCTATCTTAACATAACGGAAAACTAAAATAAACATAAAATACTTCCTATAATTTATTAATTGTTATAAAATATAGATACAGAAACTAGTTATAAATTCAATTATAAAAAAATGGAAAATAAACTAGATAAAAAATTTATAGAAGAAAGAAGAAAGGACTTATTGGAAGAAAAAAAACGTATCGAAGAAAGGTTGGAAGAAATAGCAGAAAAGAAGGGTGAAAAATTCATTCCAAAATATCCTGAGTATGGATCAGAGCCAGGAGATAACGCGGCAGAGATGGAAGAATATTCCCTACACTTGACCTTGGATAGTGATCTGGAGATACTTCTTGCAAAAGTTTTGAAAGCTATAAAAAAAATAGAGAAAGGAAATTATGGCATATGTGAAAAATCTGGGAATCCAATAAACCCAGAAAGACTAAAAGCTTTCCCCGCAGCCGAACTTTGTATGGAGGAACAGATAAAACAAGAAAAGAACCCCCTCAAAAGACTTTTTACTAAATTGAAAAGTCGTAAGGGAATCAAGAGAAATAAAAAGAAAAAAAAAATAATATTGTGACTAAGAATATTGTTGTTTTTATATTTGTTGTTCTCCTTTCAATGGTTGATCAGATAATAAAAGTAAAAATATTAAACTCCTCAGCTGTATATCATATCTGGGGAGATTTTTTAAATATCTCATTAACAAAAAACTTTGGGGTTTTTGCTTCTATTCCTTTTAATTATTCTGAAGTTGTGGTAGTATTTATCCTAGCTTTACTCATATTCTCTTTTAAAAAATATAATTTTGTTTCTATGTTTCCGTATTTCCTTATTACTCTATTTGGAATAATAAGTAATTTGATTGATAGGATTCGATATGACTTCGTTATAGATTATATTAATTTTTTCAACCTTTCCCATTTCAATATAGCCGATCTTCTTATATATATAGGATGTTTTGGAATAATATGGAAAATAACTAAAAGTAATAAATTGAAAATTAGCTAACTAAAGATTGATAATCGGGGATCGTCTAGTGGTAGGACGCCAGGTTTTGGTCCTGGAAACCGGGGTTCG
>CAYRIM010000018.1:0-11427 GCA_964424445.1 uncultured Candidatus Saccharibacteria bacterium
AATTTTACCATTTTATTTCAAAAGTAAAATGGTAAATAATTTATAAGTTAAAATTACAATTTAAAGATTGGCATGTTTTATGATCAAGCGGTAGTAAAATTAAAAGCAGGGGACGGCGGTAATGGACTCGTCTCTTTTTTTCATACAAAAAGAGTTGCAAAGGGTGGTCCAGATGGTGGAGATGGTGGAAATGGTGGCTCTGTATACTTTGAAACAGATGATAATATCAATACATTAAGTGATTATATACGTAAAAAGAAATTTATTGCAGGAAATGGAGAGGGGGGAGGAAGTAGAAAAAAACATGGTAAGAACGGGGAAGACTTAATACTTAGGGTTCCTTTGGGTACTATTGTTTTTAGTGTATCAAGGAATGGAGATGAAAGGTTTGTGACCGATTTGAACAAAAAAAACGAGAAGATAATAATAGCAAAAGGGGGGAGAGGAGGATTTGGAAATGCTCATTTCACTTCTTCTTCCCGCCAAACTCCTCGTTTTGCTGAATTCGGTTCTCCTGGAGAAGAAATAGAAATAAAACTAGAACTTCGCTTAGTTGCTGATGTGGGATTAGTAGGTTTTCCCAGTTGTGGTAAATCCACCCTTCTTTCTCGTGTTACATCAGCCAAGCCAAAAATAGCTGAATATCCTTTTACGACAATTGTGCCTAATCTCGGGGTAATACGAAGAAAGAATAGTTCCTTGGTAATAGCTGATATTCCCGGATTGATAGAGGGGGCTAGTCAGGGCAAAGGACTGGGTCATGAATTTTTGCGTCATATAAAAAGAACTCGTCTTATCGTTCATATGATCGATGCTCTATCCGATGACTGGGTAAGAGATTATCTAGACATAAGACATGAAATGGGGGAGTTTGATAAAAGCTTATTGGAAAGAAAAGAACTGGTAGCAGTAAATAAGATTGATGTGATGGATGAAGGGGATCTCAAATATCAAATATCAAATTTCAAATCCAAAACAAAATTGAAAAAAGTTTATCCAATCTCGGCAGTTACTGGAAAGGGAACTGACGAGCTTTTCAATGATGTATTTAGACTAATTCAAAAAATCCCTGTTCCGGAGATTAATTTGAAGGAAGAAAAAATCTTTACTTATAAAGATGTAGATGAGAACCTTTTTGAAATAAAGAAAGTCAAATCGGGATTCAGGGTTTACTGCAAGAAGATAGATAAGTTAGCCCAAAGGACAGACTTCAATAACTGGGAAGCAGTAGAAAGATTAAGAGATGTTATGAAGAAACTAGGGATAATAAAAGAGATGAAAAAACAAGGTATTAATTCTGGGGACTTGATATGGATAGGGGAGAAAGTGATTGAGTATTAAATTGTCACATTGTCACATTGTTAAAAATATTTTTTTCCAGCAATATAACAATATAACAATATAACAATGTAGCAATGTATTTTACTTTAATTTCAAAATCACAAAAATCGCTGCTATGAATTCACGATACATTTTCATTCTAGCTACAAATCCTTGTTTGAATCCCATTTTTTCTTCTTTCATTACATGAATTACACCATCTAGGGATAACTTCTTTATCCTTAGATTTTTTTTCTTAAAATGGTTCTTTAGAGTTATTTCTAGGCCGAATTTCGAACTTTTTATATCAGCACCCATAATGTCTTTCTTGAAGAAAGCTTGCTGACCAGAAAGGTCTGACCCTACTTTTTGTGCAAGACTTCTAAATCTTTGTTTCTTGTGTCTTATTATTCCAATACAAACATCACTTTCATTATTCAGAAGGGGATTAATTAATTTTCTGAAATGAAGTTTGGTTAGACCTATTAGGTCGGCATCAATCATTACAATAATCTCTCCTGTTGCGTTTTGTATTCCATGCCAAACAGCACCACCCTTGCCGACGTTTCTAGGTAAATTTATAAAAATAATTCCTTTTTCCCTTGATAAAACCTCAGCGGTTTTGTCCTCGGATCCATCATTAACTACAATAATTTCGTCAAAAACTCTACTTTTCTTAACGCTGTTTATTACTTTGATAACGGTTTTTTCTTCATTGTAGGCGGGTATGATACAGGATATCTTTTTTCTATTCATTTTATTTATATAATTGGCTATGAGTACCTATGGTGATAAAAAAAATAGTATTTTGATCTACTTCTTTGTAAATTACCCTCCAGTCTCCGGTTATATTTATGCTACGAAAACCTTTCATTTTTCCACTTAAAAAATGATTATTGAGGACTGGATTATATTTATCTATTTTAAATATTTCTAGTTTTTTGAGAAATGTTTCTTGAATAATAGAAGGACATTTCTTATATGCTTTATCAAATTTTTTATTTGATTTTATGATCATGATCTAATGTTGCTTAGGTGTTCTATCATTTTATCTACGCTAGAAAAAGTATAAACATCTCCCTTCTTATAATCTTCTTCGGCCTCTTTTATTGCCCCTAATAGTTCTTCTGTTGGTTCTTCTTCTTTTAGATCAATAGAGATCTTTTCTGTTTTGATAAAATTTCTCAAATAAACATTCAGGATATCAGTCAGGCTTAATCCCATTTTCTTGGCTATCTTTTGTGCTTTTGTTTTTATTTTTTTATCGGTTTTGAAATTTATTACTGCATTCATTTTTTCTGTTTAATAATATTTATATACAATATATATTTATTGTATATATTTGTCAAATGAAAAATAAAACCCCGCTTATAAGCGGGGTATATTTCTCTTGAAAGATTTTATTAATCGCCCCTTGGAAGTAAACTGTCATTATGATAATAACGGGGCGTCATCTGCTTATAGTAAGCGGGGCAGCGTGTGCCTGATCCTGCTGCGGGTTTAAAATAAATAATACCATTGTTTTTCAAAAGTTGCGGAATATAGGTCCGTCCTTTTTCAGAGACCATATTGAGTTCCAGGGCCAATACTGGCTGAAGGCCAAACCAAAGCTGTTGCGAATCCCACTGAGCATGCATGTCAGCTTCTAGCATCCAGTTCGGATGCATTAAAGGAAGAGCCAAAATTTCATGGCCAAGACCGCGTGGACAAAGGTCTCTAGAAATTTCAAATACCTTCTTTCTTGCTTCACGAGCCTCGCGAATCTCAATAAAGCGGTATAGTTCCACCAGTCGCCAGCTGAACCCTGCTTCATGTCTATCTATACTACCTTCAACGAAACTAATAGTCCGTTTTTTCTTGGGACGCACCATTTTTTTGGTTTCTTCTTCCCAGTAGTCGTCAGCGAAAGCAAGATTTTCTTCTCCGAAAACGTATTTCATTGCTTCCCAATAACGCCAGAAGGTCTTGATCGGATTAGTATTTTTCCCGCTTTTGCTTTCATAGCTGAATTCATAAAAAAGAAAAAGGCAATAAAAACGTTTTTCTTTTTTCGTATAGATGGGAGCGGGGCAAAATGGCGGTGGACCAATTCTCTCAATTTTCTCTTTGGTGATTCCGGGGTCATGCCAAACGCTCTTATTAAGATCCAGCATTCTTTCGATCTGTTTTTCAGGACTTGAAAAGAGTGTCATCCAGCGAGTTGTTCCAGCTAGGACTTGTCTTAAGTTCTCGTCATTGCCAATGGCGACAAACTGTTCACGTGAAACACCAGTACTGTTGAGTTGACGAAGAACATTCATTTCTTCACCAATAGTTGCGTCGGCAATTCTTTCTTTTGCTATACTCTTTCTTCCGTTTTCGTGGCGGGTCTCTTTCATAGACGGGCCACCTCCTTTTAAGATTTTTCGGCGGGTCCTCTTGGGGACGGGCCAGTTTTTAAAGTACTCGTATATAAAAAGGGGCATGTTGCCCTCTAAATTATATTTTACCTATAATTAAGCTTTTTTCAATATAATAAGTTTCTTTTATAAACCCACAGTATTTTTCCAATTTTCTTTAATCCACTTTTTTTGAAATTTTATGTCTTCGCCTAGACCTCTCCTCGTAAGTTCTTTATCTATGATTCCTCCAGCGTGAGGATATCTATGGTTTCTTTTTCTCATAGAATTGAATCCGTAAACGAAATGGCAGAATTCATGGGCGAGTATAGCGTCTACTATCTTTTCGGGAATGTCTGGGTTCTGAAAATAACCATTTATAGTAATAATGCTTACTACTTGATGGGGTTCTAAATATTTGAGTTTATTCTTTAAGATCCTTCTATTTTCTTTATCTTTTTCTCTTATGGCTATAGATCCCAGTCTCGTTCTATTGTGTCTTCCAAAACGGACCTTGATTTCATTACCATCTTCGATATCGGAGAAATGTGTTTTCCATATATAAATCAAACGGTTCGTTAACCAGAGGTCATTTCGCATAGTTAAAAAAAATTACAAATAACAAATCCTAATTACCAAAACAACTATATTTGTAATTTTGGAAATTGAGATTTATTATTTGACGCTCGGAGTTTGCAATCCCTATTTGACAGGAGTAATTTTGAAAACCTTATCGCCCCTCCTTAATTTTTTCTTTGCTTTTATCCCAACCTGCTTTTTGCCTTTTGCTGTTTCTATGTTTTTGCCAAAGTCCTGCATTGACTCTATGATATCATCGAAATCTGTAGTATGACCAGAATAATATACAGTTTCACCAACACTGATTTGTTGTCCTTTGTGTACCTCTACTACTCCTACTTTTATTTTTCCGTAATAATGAATTATTTCTCCTACGGGTTTCTCCTTTGCTAGGTCGATTTTTTTCCCCTTTATTACTTTAATCTTTTCCTCTGCTTGCTTCGAGCTTTGTCGAGAGGTTGGAGCGACAGCCTTTTTGGTTGTCTTTTTCTTTGTAGTAGTTTTCTTAGCGGGGGTTTTTTTCTTAGCGGTGGTTTTTTTCACGGTAGACTTTTTTTTCGCGGCCTGACCCGAACTTCGTCGAGAGGTAGTTTTCTTTTTGACTGGCATTTTGGCACCTCCTGGTTTATTTTTTTGTATATTTAAACATTGATTGATTTCAAGATCATATTAATCGTTTGTCGGTTTTTGGTTGTCGTAGCCCGTTTGGTTTATTGTTTATCGGTGTTCATTCTTTCTCAAAGATAACCGAGAATCTACTAAAGATACGGGTGACGATAAACGATAAATAAAAACCAAAAATTTATTTTATTTATTATTTCTTTTCTTCTACTTTAAAACCGATATCCTTATCAACTTGTTCTTGCATAGCGGGTGTTATGTTTATAGAACCGAATTGTTTTTCATAGTTTTCAATATTTTTCTGCAGAACTCCCAGAAAAGCTTTTGCATGTTGGGGGCTCATGGATATTCTTTGAATCACCTTTATCATTTTCATTTGGGGAATATTTTGTCCAAAATCAAAAGTCAAGCCCATGGGGTTTGTGGAAACGAAAATTAGATCGCTGTATTTTGATTCGATCTTATCTTTATCTATATTTATTTGGATTTGTTTACCTCGAGTTTCGTCGAGAGGCTTCTTGTCTTCCATGATTACTTATATTATATAGGAAATATGCAAATAGGAAAACAAGAAATTAAGAAAACAAAAACTCGGACTAATTTATGTCTTTTCATCTTATCAAAAAAGCCCATTGACACTATTTTCCAATATGCTATATTTATCCTGTGGACAATTTGTGCGATGTAAATTAAGGCAAGATAAATTGCCCCTTTTAGTTTATTACTGATTGGGTATATTTTTTATGAACTCAGAAAATATTTCTAAAAGAAAATTTTTTCAACCCATCAAAGAAGCGATAGCGCCTCCGAATTTAATTGAAGTTCAATTAAATTCATACGATTGGTTCTTAAAAGAAGGATTGAGGGATATTTTTGATGAATTGAATCCAATAGAAGATTTTATTGGAAAGAATTTAGAATTGCATTTTCTTGATTATAAAATAGAAGAACCAAAGTTTGATGAAGTAACAGTAAGAGAAAGAAATTTAACATACAAGACCTCAATAAGATGTAAAGTAAGATTGGTAAACAAGACTACAGGAGAGATAAAGGAACAAAATATATTTTTAGGAGATTTCCCCTTAATGACAGAGAGGGGAACTTTTATTATAAATGGAATAGAAAGAGTAATAGTTTCTCAGATAGTAAGGTCTCCCGGAGTTCTTTTTACTGCCGAGAATGTAGCTAGTAACCAATTTTTTGGGGCTAAAATTATTCCCGAAAGAGGAGCGTGGTTGGAGCTGGAAACTTCCCCTAAAAATATTATATCTGTAAAAATAGATCGCAAGAGGAAGATACCTATAACTACTCTTCTTAGAGCTTTTGGTTACGGTAAGAAAGATGAAATAATAAAACTTTTCGAAGACGTCAATACTGATCCCGAAAGAGATTATATAAAGGCGACTCTAGACAAGGATCCCGCTAATTCTGTTGATACGGGTATTTTGGAGGTTTATAAAAGAATTCGTCCTGGCGATTTAGTAACAGTAGAAAATGCCAAGAACTTGATTGATAAAATGTTTTTTGATTTTAGGCGCTATGATCTTTCTAAAGTTGGAAGATATAAAATTAACAAGAGACTGAATCTTAATGCTCCTAACGACATAAAACATAGAGTTTTACAAAGAGATGATCTAATAGAAATCATTAAGGAAATAATACGTCTCAACAATGATCCAGGTGCTATACCAGACAACATTGATCATTTGAAGAATAGAAGAGTGAGAGCAGTAGGAGAATTAGTACAAAGAAGAGTACGAGTAGGTTTTTTGAGAATAGAAAGATACATAAAAGACAGGATGAGTGTGGTTGACATAGAAACCGTTACTCCTGCGCAGTTAATCAATATTAGGCCTGTTTCGGCTGTTATTCAGGAGTTCTTCGCAAGTTCACAGCTTTCTCAATTTATGGATCAAGTGAATCCTCTTGCGGAGTTGGAACATAAGAGGAGATTGTCAGCGATGGGTCCCGGTGGATTATCTAGAGAAAGAGCAGGTTTTGAAGTTAGAGATGTTCATTTTTCTCATTATGGAAGACTTTGTCCTATAGAAACACCGGAGGGTGGTAATATTGGGCTTATTTCCTATTTTTCTACTTTTGCCAGGATAAATCAGTATGGGTTTATTGAATCGCCCTACATAGTTATTCAAGGAAAGGTAAAAAATGATGGCAAGGAGGGTGTGGGACATATACTGAGAGGTGATGTTAAAGATGAAAAAAATAAAATTATAGCAAAGGATGGAGAGAATATAACAAAGGCATTAGCTCAAAAAATATCAAAGGTAAAAATTGATGAAATTACAGTGAAACCCAAGGTTACTAGTAATATTGTCTATCTTGATGCAAGCGAAGATGAGAAAGCTGTTATTTCTCAAGCCAACGCAAAGGTTAATAAAGAAGGGTATTTTGTAGAAGAAAAAGTAGCCGTGAGGAATATGAGTGAACCCGATATAGTAAGTGTCAATAGAGTGGAATACTTAGATGTTTCTCCGCGTCAAGTAGTCGGGGTTGCAGCATCTCTTATTCCTTTTGTCGAACACGATGAAGTGCGAAGAGCTCTTATGGGCGCAAACATGCTAAGGCAGGCAGTTCCTCTGGTAAAGCCTGATTCTCCTATAGTGGGCACATCAATGGAAGAATTAGTAGCTCATAATTCAGGTGAGATGATAATGGCTCAGAAGCCAGGTGTTGTGAAAGAAGCTTCTGCCGATGAGGTTTTGGTAAAAAATAAAGATGGCAGTAATAGTGTTTATAAATTACGTAAATTTATACGTTCTTCTCAGGATACATGTATTAATCAGAGGATATTGGTCAACAAGGGCGATACGCTGAAAGAAGGAGATATAATAGCTGACGGATCATCTACAGATAATGGAGAGATAGCTTTGGGAAAAAATGTTCTCGTAGCCTTTATGACCTGGGGCGGATATAATTTTGAGGATGCTATTATAATATCCGAAAGATTGGTGCATAAAGATGCTTACAGTTCAATTCATATAAAAGATTATCAAATAGAGGTTAGGGAAACGAAACTTGGTCCCGAAGTAGTAACGAGAGATATTCCCAATATAGGAGAGGAAGCCTTAAGAAACCTTGATGAGGAAGGTGTTATTAGGGTTGGAGCAGAAGTGGATGCTGGCGACATTTTGGT
Organism: uncultured Candidatus Saccharibacteria bacterium; assembly: GCA_964424445.1. Taxonomy (GTDB): domain Bacteria; phylum Patescibacteriota; class JACPGU01; order JACPGU01; family JACPGU01; genus CAYRIM01. Next base: position 8,050 of record CAYRIM010000018.1, read on the forward strand.
AGGTAAGATAACGCCAAAAGGGGAGACGGAACTGACAGCTGAAGAAAGATTGCTTAGGGCTATTTTTGGAGAAAAGGCTCGGGATGTGAAAGATGTTTCTCTTCGTCTACCCCATGGTGAGTATGGCAAGATAGTAGGGATAAAAGAGTTTAGAAGAGATTTGGGTGACGAGCTATCTACTGGTGTTATAAAAATAATTCAGGTTAGCGTAGCCCAATTTCGTAAGATATCTGTGGGTGACAAAATGGCTGGTCGTCATGGCAATAAAGGTATTGTTTCAAAAATACTACCAATAGAAGATATGCCACACCTTGCTGACGGTACTCCCGTGGATATTGTTTTAAATCCTTTGGGCGTTATATCTCGTATGAATTTGGGGCAGTTGCTTGAGACTCATCTTGGGTATGCAGCTTCTATTTTGGGATATAGGGCAGCAAGCCCTGCGTTCAATGGTGTTAGTTTTAATAAAGTTCAGGAAGAGCTAGAAAAAGCTGGAGTATCTAGGGACGGGAAAGTTCAATTATATGATGGAAGAACCGGTAAGCCCTTTTACCAAAATACTGTTGTGGGTATAAATTATATGATGAAGCTTTCTCATCTTGTGGATGATAAAATACATTCTCGTTCAATAGGCCCCTATTCTTTGGTTACGCAGCAGCCATTAGGTGGAAGAGCGCAATTTGGAGGACAGAGGTTTGGTGAGATGGAAGTGTGGGCACTCGAAGCTTATGGAGCCGCTCATACCCTTCAGGAAATATTGACTATAAAAAGTGACGATGTTTGGGGCAGAAGCAAAGCTTATGAGGCGATTATAAAAGGAGAAGAAATTAGAAAACCTTCTATTCCAGAATCATTCAATGTGCTTGTTAAGGAGCTGGAGGGCTTATCTCTTTCTGTGGAATTAATAAAAGAGAATATAAAAGAAGTGGAAGTCTTTAGTGCCGAGAAGATTACTGACTCGGAAATGGAAAAAATAAAGGAAGAGGATGGTCTGGAAATAGGGGAGATAATAGATGATGTACACGATGTAAGCGGGCAACCCTTAAGAAAAGAAGAAGATGGGGAATTGATTGGTGGTCAAGATAACATCTTGATAAAAAGTGGTATTGAAAGTGAGGAAGATGAAGAAAACAAAGAAGAAAAAATTTAGATAAATAAACTAGTAATAAATAAAACATGAAAGAAGCTATAAGTAACAAAGCGGTTGATTTTGATGCGATAAAAATATCTTTGGCTAGTCCGGAGCAAATATTGTCTTGGTCTCATGGCGAAGTAGTCAAACCAGAAACAATAAATTACAGAACCCAAAAACCAGAAAAAGATGGTCTTTTTTGTGAAAGAATATTTGGCCCCACTAAAGATTGGGAGTGTTATTGTGGTAAGTATAAAAAGATAAGATATAAAGGTATTATTTGTGATAAGTGTGGAGTGGAAGTCACACGTTCTATAGTACGAAGAGAGAGGATGGGACATATAAAACTTTCTACGCCCGTTACTCATGTCTGGTATCTCAGGGGCGTTCCTTCCAGAATAGGCCTCTATCTTGGTTTGTCTATAAGGGATTTAGAAAAGGTTATTTATTTTGCTAGTTTTATTGTAAAAAATGTTGAAAGTAAAGCAAAAGAGGATATTTTTAATAATATGAAAGAAGAGTTTGATTCTTTCGAGAAGGAGACAAAGAAAGAACTTGAACAAAGAAGAAAAGGTCTGGATAAAGAAATAGAATCGGAGGCAAAAAAGAATCCAAATATCAACAAAAAAGATATTAGCAAGAAGATTAATAGTGATTTCAAGCAGTGGGAAAAAGAAATGGATGAAAAGAAAAAGGAGATGAAAGCAGCTTATGAAGAGGCGAAAAATGAGATTGCCGAGATAGAGAAGTATGCCATCATTTCTGAAGCGAAATATAGTAATTTGAGGGCTAAATATGGCAATTTCTTTGAAGCTGGTATAGGGGCGGAAGCAATACTAGATCTTGTTAAGGAAGTAGATATTAATGAATTAATTAAATCACTAGAATCAGAAAAAGAAAAAGCGACCGGACAAAGAAAGAAAAAAATTGCAAAAAGAATTCGTTTCATACGAGGGTTCATTAAAGCGAAAATAGATCCATCGTGGATGATCTTAACTCATATTGCAGTAATACCTCCCGATCTAAGGCCGATGGTCCAGCTAGATGGTGGTCGTTTTGCTACATCTGATATCAATGATCTTTATAGGAGAGTTATAAATAGAAATAATCGATTGAAAAGATTACAAGAATTGAATGCTCCTGAGGTAATTCAGAGAAATGAGAAAAGGATGCTTCAGGAAGCTGTTGATGTTCTTATAGGTACTGATTCTCAGAGAGGTAAAACTACAATAAATGTTGGCAAGAGAAAGTTAAAATCGCTCTCAGAGGGTCTGAAGGGGAAACAGGGTAGATTTAGACAAAACTTACTTGGTAAAAGAGTTGATTATTCTGGTAGATCAGTTATTGTGGTGGGTCCCGACTTGAAATTGGATCAGTGCGGAATTCCCAAAACCATGGCCCTGGAACTTTTCAAGCCATTTGTCATCTCTGAGCTTATATCTCAAGGTTTTACTCATAGTGCAAAAAGCGCTTCGAAGTTAATTGATATAGGTATTCCAGAAGTTTGGGATATTTTGGAAAATGTTACGAAAAAATACTTAGTGCTTCTAAATCGTGCTCCCACCCTCCATCGTTTGGGCATACAAGCTTTTCAACTGGTTTTAATAGAAGGTAAGGCTATAAGAATTCACCCCCTAGTCTGTTCTCCTTTTAATGCTGATTTTGATGGTGACCAAATGGCTATACATGTTCCGCTTTCTTCGCAAGCGCAGGAAGAAGCGAGAGACATAATGTTATCCAGTAAAAACTTACTAAAGCCCTCTGATGGTTCTCCGTCAGTAGCTCCTTCTCAGGATATAGTTTTGGGATGCTACTATATTACTACTTTTGAAAAAGATGTTCCTGGGCAGGATAAGATTTTTAGTAATGCAGAAGAAGCTATGGTTGCCTATCAATTAGAAAGAATACATGTCAGAGCAAAAGTAAAAATAAGAGTAAATAATGAATTATTGGAAACCACTGTGGGGAGGATTATCTTTAATGAAGCTATTCCAGAAGAAATGGGATTTATAAACGAGGCAATGGACAAAAAGAATCTGGAAAGAATAATAGCACGTTCTTTTAAAGAACTTGGCATAGAAAAAACCTCCCAATTAGTTAATGATATAAAAAGAATTGGCATGAAGGCTTCAACCTTGAGTGGAATCACTCTATCTGTTGACGATCTTGTTATACCGGATCAAAAAGAAAAATATATGGAAGAAGCAGAAAGAAAAAGAGACGAAATAGAGCAACAATACAGAAAG
>CAYRIM010000019.1:0-11265 GCA_964424445.1 uncultured Candidatus Saccharibacteria bacterium
CTTGTTTAAGCGAATTAAAAAAACCAAAGTATTTCTTTCAAACTTTTGGTCTTTCAACCTCCGTCCTTTTTTATAATAACAAATGAAATGTTATTTAAACAATAGGATTTTTTTTGTCTTAACTAAGGTAAAAAAAAGTTTGAATTTTAAATCAAAAATTTTAATTTTTTTTTAGATCAAAAACTTAGTATTGTAAACTACTTTTTCAAAATAAAAAAACGACATCTTAATAGATAGATGTCATTTTTTATTATTTGTCTCATTTTATCTACTTCATCTTTCTTCTTATGAAAGCCGGAACATCTAATTCTTCTTGGTCTTTTTTACTTGATGGTTTTTCTTCTTCCTCTTCCTCATCTCGATCCTTTCTCTTTTTTGACTTAGCCTCATCAAAGCCAGTAGCAATCACAGTAATCTTAACTTCACTTTGCATTGCTTCATCAACCACAGCACCAAAAATAATGTTAGAATCTTTATCAGCGGCCTCTGTAATAATCTTTGCTGCTTCGTCTATTTCATACATTGACATATCTGGACTTCCAGTAATATTAAATAGTATACCCTTTGCCCCATCTATAGACAATTCGAGTAGGGGGCTATCTATGGCTCCCCTTGCTGCTTCTATCGCACGAGATTCGCCAGTTCCTTTGCCAACCCCCATCAAAGCTGAACCTGAGCTTTCCATAATAGCCTTAACATCAGCAAAGTCAACATTGATCATTCCATGAAAAGTAATAAGATCGGAAATACCTTGCACAGCCTGACGTAAAATATCATCAACAACAGCAAACGCATCTAGTATAGATGTCTTTTTATCAATAACTTGAAGTAAACGATCATTAGGAATAACAATTAATGTGTCTACTTTGTCCTTTATCTCCTCTATCCCTAATTCTGCTGTTTTTTGACGTCTAAGTCCTTCGAAAGAGAAAGGTTTGGTCACAACCCCTACAGTCAAAGCTCCCAACTCCTTCGCAATAGCTGCTATACCTGGAGCTGCACCCGTACCAGTACCACCACCCATACCACAAGTAACAAAAACCATATCGGCTCCTTTTAGAGCTTCATAGATTTCATCCTTTGTTTCTTCTATAGCTTTTTTCCCTAACTCTGGATCTGAGCCAGCACCCAGTCCCTTTGTTGCTTCTTTTCCAATTTGTATTTTTATAGGCGCTTCGCAGTGATATAGAGCTTGAGCGTCAGTGTTGACGGCAACAAACTCTACTCCTTTTAATCTTGCACTAATCATCCTATCAACCGCATTACACCCACCCCCACCTACACCAATAACTTTTATTCTCGCAAACACATCACCATCACCACTTACGATTGTTCTTTCATCATTAAAATTTTTTTCTTTTTTCATATAATAACCTCCCTTTCTGCCCTCCAGTTTAGATTATCCAAATAAATATTTATTAATTTAATAAAAATATAGCATATTAAGGAAATTTTGTCTAATTTTTTTATTTGAATTATGATTTATGATTACTTACTATTCATTATCCCATATCCTACATTTCAATTTCTGTATTTACTTCTTCCTAAAAATATTTTTTACTCCCTCAATAACCTTACCTGCTCCTTTTACTCCTTCCCAAATATGCTTTACTAAAACCTGTTCATTCTCTTCATCTAGACCCCACAAAGCTAATCCTATAGCAGCAGTAAAAGAGGAATTATCTAAAACCTCTTTTTCTATAGAAATAATAGGCTGAACTATACTACCTTTTTCTGCAGGCAGTCTCAGATTTTCTTTTGCCACTTCTTCTAATCCTTCGAATTTTGATCCTCCGCCAGTTAGAATAGCTCCCGCAGGAAGCAAACCATCGCGACCAATCTTCCTTAATTCATCTTTTATCATCATAAATATTTCTTCCAGCCTAGCATTTATAATTTCCACAATATACTTTCTTTTCACCATATTCTTTTCTAATGATGAATCTATTTGTGATAAGTCTATTATATCTCTTTCCGATATGCCCTTTGTGACAGCTGCTCCATAATCCAGCTTTATCTTTTCTGCAAGTTCTATTGAAGTACGAAGACCTATGGCGATATCATTAGTAATGTGACTTCCTCCCACTGGTAGTACAGCAGTATGCAAAACTTCTCCTTCTTCAAAAACAGCTATATCAGTGCTACCTCCTCCTATATCAACTAAAACAACTCCTATCTCTTTTTGTTTGCGATTTAGCACTGCCTTTGAAGAAGCCAAAGATCCTAAAACTAATTCATCTACATCAACACCTGCTTGATATGCACACTTTAATAAATTTTTTACCGCCGGAGAAGAAGCCGTGATAACATGAGCATCCACTTCCAGTCTTATTCCCTTCATTCCAAGTGGGTCTTTTATGCCCTCTTGTCCATCCACTATAAAAGAACGGGGTATAACATGGATCACTTCCCTATTTGCCGGCATAGAAAAAGCTTTTGCTGCCTCAATAACTCTATTAATATCATCTCTCCCTATCTCTCCATTTGGACGTGATACAGCTACAACCCCCCTGCTATTAGAAGATGATATGTGCTGACCACCAATCGATAATAATGTATGTTCTATGGGAACTCCCGACATTCTCTCTGCCTCTTCTAAAGAATTAGATATGGCAGATATAGTATCATCGATGTCCACAACCATTCCTTTTCTCAGGCCCGTAATAGGAACAGAACCATAACCAAGTATATTTACATCCCCAGTTTCGTTATCAGAAGAAATTACTGTTGTTATAACGCTGGTATTGCTGACATCAATACCAACGATAACTTGTTTTTTTTGTGAAGCCATAATAAGTCCTCTTTTAATGTGTATTTTATTTTTATTTTGACAGTCTAATTACTCTTGAACGCTTTTAGTCTTATAATAATATAAAGACAAACCTAAAACCTCAAATCCCAAAGCTTTCAAAAAATTTAAGATTTATAGAAATCCAACATTTCAAATTCTAGATATAGTTTTATTATAAACAAATCTTTTTATATTTGAAAGTGCGTTTTTTCGCCAAAACAAAAAGTGCTTCATCCAAAAGAAACACTCTTATATCCTGATCTTTTTTTTATAAAAATTTAATTTATTTGTCTTTGCTTATAATACAATCATCTCTCCTTCCTTGGATTCCCCCGTATTTTCTTGATTGATTTCTTCTATAAATTTATTTTGATATCCTTCGCCTCCCCATAGTCCCCTTCTTGATTCTCTAGCTTCTCTCTCAAATAAAACCCATTCATCAGGACCTACTACTGAAGGATTTATAGGATAAATATGGGCAAAACCAGACCTCAACATTTCTATGTTTACATTTATATTCTCCAAGTAAATAATACCTCTCAAACGTCCAAAGTCGTCCTGAGGATTCAGGAGATCTATCTGAAAATATACCTCTTTATTCTCAATCATATTTTTTAAGAAATCGGTAGCCTCTATGCCCATTTCCTCGTCTTTATCTGGAGCTTTTATCCCAGCCAATCTTATCCTCCTGTTTCCATCTATAATCAAAGTGCCACCATCAACAACCATCGTTACAAAAAAAGAAGGTAATCCTTGAGGCATAATTACATAGTCATTATTATAAACATAATCTTCCCCTTCTTCGCTCATCTCTATATTTTCTGTTAAGGTCCTGTCTTCTATGATGGGGAAATAATTAATTAATAATTCAGTATTGTTGGCACTATCAATATCATAAGAAGAATAAGTAAAATTATTTGCCAATAAAAGAAAATATAGGCCACCTCCTATAAAAAGCATAGTAAGGAAAGAAAGTATTGTTTGCCTTGCACCATGATTATGCATTTCAAAAAATTAGTTAACAGTTATTAAAAACTGAAAGCCTGTATGTGAATTATGATATATGGATTGGTTATCACCTATCGTTTCCCAATTTATGTTTTATAATTTTTTTGTCTTTTAATAAGCGTTTTGTCTTTTATCCTACACTAATAATCCCTCCCCTTTTATTTCCACCCACTCTTCGCCATCTTTCTTGAAAACTTTTATATTATCTCCATATTCATTTTCCTTAAAAACAAATTGAACAGCAGCGTCAGTTTTTGTCTTATGATAATAGTGTTTTTTATCCTCTATAAGCAATCTCTTTTCTCTTGATACCTTCATCTCGCCCAAAGGAGAAGAAAATTCTAAAACCTCTCTTTGTCCTATTTTTTTGCTCTTATTTGTGATGGGATCATCATAGATAATATCCTCTATTTTCTCATCCAAAACTTCAAATCTTTCTTTTATATTATCTTTAACGCTTTCCCATTTTTCATCATTCATGATTTATGTGTCAATGAACTTATAGGTTAATATATAAACATAAGAAACATTTATTTATCAAGGTATCAATATATTCTCTTATCAAAATATACCTATTTTTTCCTGCTATATTTCAAAAGCACCTTCTGTTTGATGCTATCTAAATCTAGAAAATCATCCACCTTGCTAACCAAATTTTGACTTGAGCTTCTACCAAAAGCGGCTACCTCTACTAACTTCCCATGATTTTGCAGATATTCCACCAAAGGAACATAGTCTCCGTCTCCCGAAACCAAAACCACAGAATCTAAGGCCGGTGCCATTTTTATTATATCCATAGCTAGTCCTACATCCCAATCACCTTTTTTAGTACCGTCTGCGAATATTTGAAGTTCTTTGGTTTTTACTTCGAATCCACTCTTCGACAAAGCTTCAAAAAAAGCTTTTTCTTCTGGTATTTGAGCTTTGACAACATAAGCCATAGCCCTGATTAATTTTCTTCCACTTATTACTTCTTTTAATATCGCACCAAAATTTACTTTAGAAGAATAAAGGTGTCTAGCTGTATAATACAGGTTCTGAACATCTATAAAAACAGCAATTCTTTGGTCTTTGTTTTTGATAATTGGCATTTTTTTAGGTTAATTTTTATTTTTTTTTAATTTTATAAATAAATCTCAATATTTAATTTTGAAGACTAGAATTTATCGTTTCTATAATACCCTCTTATCTCTTTTTCTTCAATAACTTCTTTATTAATATCAACCCTTCTTTTTTTGTCTTAAATTTATTTTCCAACTGCTCGTCATAAACCTTTCTTAATATTTCACCAACTTTATTATTCCCCTTTTCTATTCCCATTATTTTCATAACATCATTACCTCGAATAACAGGCTTTGGCAGTTTCGGCTTTGTTTTTTCTTTTTCTAGTATTTTTTTTGCCCTCTTATAAGCACTAAGCTCTGGGGGCAAGGGATTGCCATATCTATCGCTCCTTACAGAACTATTCGCATCAACCCAAAAAAGCTCCAGTAAATCCTCAAAATAGGGATGAGTAAGATACCTTATTCTTTTCGCTTCTCTCATTTTGAAAAAATTGCTGAAAATCATATGGTATTTAACAAGCCAGGCAACTTTATTCATCTCGCTATTGCTAAACTTCAATCTTCTCATAATTCTTTTTGCTATCTTTGCGCCCTCGTTATCGTGACCGGAAAAGCGAATCCTGTCAGTACCATGTTCCTCTGGGGTTTGAATAGTATAGGGCTTACCTACATCGTGCATCAAAACAGCCCAACAAAATATCGGGTCCTCCTCTTTTTTCCTGGGATGTGAGGGACGAAGAGAAATCTTGTCTAAAGCTAGGAGCGTATGATTCCAAACACTACCTTCTAGATGTTCATTCTTGGGCTGAGGCGTATTTTTTCCTTTTATAAGTTCGGGTATTAATATTTTGATAAATCCCAGATCATCCAAAAGCTCAATCCCCATCCTCGGATTATTTGAAACCAAAATCTTATTCAGCTCATCCCTTACTCTCTCGGCTGATATTTTCTCTATTAAATGTTTATTTTTCAAAATAGCCTTATAGCTTTTTTCTTCTATTTCGAAATTTATTTGAGCTGAAAAACGCACTGCTCTTATCATCCTCAAGGCATCTTCTTTTATTCTTTCATCTGGGTCCCCAATGAATCGAATAATCTTGTTCTTCAAATCTTCCAACCCTCCGACATAGTCAGTTACAGTCCCCCATTTATACTTTTTTGTAACAGTATATAACGAAGACATGCCATAACTATTAGTTTTTAAGTTTTCATTTTTTATATCCAAAAACATTCCATTAATCGTAAAATCACGCCTCGTCGCGTCTTCCTCTGGAGTTACATCAAACCTAACCTTTTTGGGCCTTCTGAAATCTTCTGAGCCAAATTCTTCCCGAAAGGTAGCTATCTCAAAAACATGAGATTTCTCAGATTTTTGTCCCGAGCGACTCGTCTTGAGTCTTGCCGAAAGAAGCCGAGAGACTTTTAATTCTTTTGGCATCACAGCAGCTATGACGCCAAATTTTTCTCCTATTTCGATATGCTTTATTTTATTCTTATCTAAAATTTTTTTAATTTCTTCCGGTCCCGCATTAGTAGCAATATCAATATCATGGATAGATCTCTTTAATATTTTGTCCCGAACATATCCACCAGCAAATAAAGCTTGAAATCCAGCTTTATGAAAAGTTTTTACTAGTTTTGTTGCGTTCTTTTCTAGTTTTGTCATCTTTTATTGATTTCTTTTTTAAATTTTTTCACAACTTGTGGTGAATCAAAAATTCTTAAAGCAAGTCTTGCTAAATTATAAAACATCTCTGCTTCTTCTTTATTTTTTAATCCCCTCTTTGCGTCCCCAGCTAAGATTAAAGCTTCAATAAGCTTATATTCTTTGTTCTGTTTAATAGCATTTGAAATCAATTCCTCTAATTCCCCTTCTGCCTTCCTATATTTTTTGACGGCAACCAAAAAATAACTTTTGTCAATTCCTGCAATCAGATTCCAATAGTAATGATTTGACTTATTTAAAAATCGAAAAGCTTTTTCAAAAGCCCACTCAGCCTCTTTATATTTTTTTGCATGAGTATAAGTAAGGCCCAACTTAGAATAAGTTATCCCAATAGAAGCATTAGCCCAATTTCCCTTTTTTTGATATTTTTTACTACAACATACACTTTCCAGCATATATTGTTCAGATTTTTTAAACTTTCTTGCATGCCTATACGCAATGCCCAGATTACGAGTTATACCCGGCAATCTTTCATGCCAATTTTTTTTCTTGGATAAATCTAAGGCTTTTTTGTAATACTTAACCGCACTATCAAAATTATCCGCGTTCATATGGCAAATTCCCAATGCATCATTAGCATTTACAACTATCTGATAATCCTTTGATTTGAGCAATGGAGTTAAGATCTTTTTTGCTTCGTCTGTTTTTCCAGCATCTCGAAGTTGATTGGCTTTGTTTATTAATTTCTGACTCATAAGTATTATTCAATCTTATTGACTATATTTTATCATCAAAGATCAAAACCCCCAATAATAAAAAACCAGATCTCGTAAAATCTGGTTTAAAAAAAACTTATTCAATTCTCCACTTTTTTGCTCTACGGTCTCTAAAAAATCTTTCTATTCTAGAAGAGAAATAAAAAAGGATTTCTAAAAAAGTTGCAGGAATCTGTCTTAATATTTCTTTTTTCGATCTCTTAAAATCAAATCCTGCAACGTTCACTCTAACATCAAGATATTTATATATCCATCTAGAAAGAAGCCAAACTTTGAGAAACCGAATGCTATCACAAACAACAGTAATTTCGAATTCATACCTGAGGTTAGAATGAATAATACCCTCAATGATAGGTAAAGAATTTCTTATATTCTCAATGGTTGTAATAGACCTCTCTTCTTTTATTACTTCCACCAAACTATCCATCTCTAATTCAATAGCCTTCTCTATTATTAGAGCTTCTGATACATTATTTAGAGATGGATTCGTGAATCCTCCGCATGCTATAAAACAAGGACCATTCAAGCCCTTGGCCAAACTGGCAACAAATCTGAAATAAGCAAGAAGATCCAGATCGCCCTTGTCGCAACCATAGCCAAGCACAACAAATACCCTCTTAGTATTTATCAATAAAATCTCCCCCTTTTTGTAAAAGTTCGGAATATTGTTTAATTCTAGCAAAAATTTAGAGACTAGTCAATAATAAAAAAGAGCGAAATGAATTCGCTCTTTTGAAATTTATTACTCCAAAACCTCAAACCAATCTTCATGCCAAGCCATTCCGTTAGTGCCTCTCATTTTCCAACAACATTTAGGAATAGCCTGTTCTCCCAATATAAACTCACCTCCGCAGTACCTTTTCATCCCTACAGGGATGAAAAAAGCGAGCCTATTTCTGACATGATAAGAATGAGTTGTGGTATTCGGATCTTTTAGGGTTTCTCTAACCTCTTTCTCAGACCTTATTCTCACTTTCGTGCCTGGCCTTAGCTGTCTCAACATAGAAAATCGCAAGTTCCCCTTTCTTGATTTTTGTAATCTATACACACCCCCTCTTCTCTTTTTTGGCTAATCTTTATTCGAATTATTAAAGTGCTTTATTTACTTAGAAACATTACAAACAAAAAAACGCCCCATAAAGCGATTTTAATAAAGACAAAAAATCCTATCAACAATCACAAACCTAAATACTAACAAAGATATCTTAAATAGTCAATATTTTTTTCTAAAACAAAAATCGCCTTTATAAAAAAAGCGAATTTTGTTATAAGCAAAAATTATTCAGCTTGCTCTTCTTCGGGTGTACTTTCTTCACCAACAGGCAAGGATTCTTCTTGGGTAGACTCTGTCTCCCCTTCTTCCTCGGGCGTAGATTCAGAATCCTCACTTTCTGGTATTTCCTCCCCAGCCATTTCTTCTGATGATTCTTGGGCTTCTTCTTCGTTTTGGCTATTGGGATTATTAGACATAACTTTCTTTCCTGTTGGATTATTTTTTCCCACTAAGAGATATATAACAACAAAGGCCAAAAGTGTAATAACAACCTGTGACCAAAGAACACCACCGCCTAGCCAAGCAACAATAGCCATTACTAAAACTAAAACAGCATTTAAATATTTCATTTTTTTCTCCATCCTTTATTTTCGACCAAAAGTATTCTAGGATTATAGTAAAATAACAGAAGATAGTCAATAAAGATTATTATTCAACTTCTACTTCTGTCACTTCTATGTTATTTTCTTCACTCTCCTCTAATTCGTCCCATCCCTCATCTAAAATATCTATATAAACACTTTCCATTACAATATCCTCTATGGGTCTATCCATTTCATCTGTTTCTACTGCCGCAATATCCAGAACCACATCCATGCCCTCCAAAACATTGCCAAAAACAGTATGCTTACCATCAAGATGAGTTTGATCAGATTTTGTTATGATAAAAAATTGACTACCATTTGTATCGGGACCGGAATTTGCCATAGATACTGCCCCTACTACGTTTGGTAAAGATCTTAATTCTTTATTATACTTATAGCCTTGACTTTGTAGAGATTCTATTGTTGCCTCATCTAATCCCAAAGACCATGGATTTATTTCATCGTCAAACTTATAACCAGGACCACCCGTACCATCATCACTTGGATTGTCGTCTTTACTTAATGGATCCCCCGTTTGAATCATAAAGTCTTCTATGATTCTATGGAACTTGACACCATTATAAAACCCTTCATTCGCTAAATTTACAAAATTTTCTACTGTTTTTGGAGCCGCCGATCTATATAATTCCAATTTAATTATGCCTTTATTCGTCTCGATAACAGCTATTTCATTATCTTCGATTTTTTTCTCTTCCCCTTTATTGTAGTAATTCGGTAACTGCCATATACTTACTCCAATAATAGACAAAAAAATAAAAAAAATAAAAAAAATTTTAAAAAATTTTTTATTTTTTAATTTTCTGATTTCTTGATCTATTGATCTTTGTTCTCTATTTAGCCATTTTTGCCTTGATTTTCTTCCCATATTCGTCCTCTTCTTCTTTTTTACGCTCTTCTACCATTTGATATATTCTCTTGTTTAGATCTCCCATATCTACCTCTTCTTGCACCCCATCTCTCATATCACGAATTAAGGCAGTACCACTAACAGCCTCCTTTTGTCCTATTATGATAGAAAAAAGAGCATTTATTTTATCTGCAGCCTTCAGCTGAGCCTTTATACTGTCTTTTCCTACTGCAATTCCAGTAGAAATATTCAAGCTCCTAAGTTCTTTTATGGTCCTCAGAACTATTTTTTTAGCGTCCTCTCCTAAGTGAATTCCATAAACATCTATTTTTGACTTGGTTTTTGGAATTTTTACATTGTTTTCTTTCAAAAAATCAACTATTCGATCTATACCAGGAGCAAAGCCAATAGCTGGGGTTTCTTCTCCACCCAGTTGCTCCATCAAATAATCATATCTGCCTCCACCACAAAGACTGCTTTGTCTCTTTTCGTCCCCAGAGGTTATCTCAAAAACAGTACGGTTATAATAATCAAGTCCTCTAACTAAAGTAGGAGTAAGATTGTACTTCACCCCCATATCGTCAAGATACTCCAGAACAGACATAAAATGATTTTTACAATCTTCACAAATATTATCTATCACAAGAGGGGCATCACTTATAATGCTTTGACATTTCTCGTTTTTACAATCCAAAATCCTGTAAGGATTTTTTTTCAAACGAACTCTACAGTCTTCGCAAAGCTTGCTCTTTTTTCCTTTGAAATAATCAACTAAAAGCTTTTTTATTTTAGGTCGGCATTCCTTGCATCCTATTGAATTTATATCTATTTTCAAAGAAGGGATTTTTAGTCTATTGAACATTTCCCATAAAACTGATATCAAGTTAGCATCAATAGCTGGATCACTGCTACCAAAAACTTCTACGCTAATTTGAGTAAACTCCCTATATCTCCCCGCTTGAGGATTTTCGTGACGATAACATTTACCAATAGTATATAGAGACACCGGCTTCATTAAAGTATGCATACCATTTTCTATATAAGCACGAACTATGCCAGCAGTAAGTTCTGGGCGAAGAGCTATTATGTTTTTTTCTTTTTTACCTCCGGTTTTCCCTAATTTTGAAGTATCTATGGTGTACATTTCCTTGCTAACTATATCGGTTTCTTCTCCTATTGTACGATTAAAAAGTTCGTTTTTTTCCAAACTAGGAATCTCTATTCTATCAAAACCGGCTTCCAAAACTGTATTTTCCACAGTAGATAAAACAAAATCCCAGTACTGCCAATCTTCTGGGAGAATATCTCGAAATCCTCTTAGTCTTGCTATTTGTTGAGCTTTTTTCATAACATGAGACTTTAGATTTATTTTAGACTTTAGATCCAAAATACACAAAACAACTCTCCCTATTATACAACAGAATTTTGAAAAATCAAGGAGGAAAATTGAGGCT
>CAYRIM010000020.1:0-1789 GCA_964424445.1 uncultured Candidatus Saccharibacteria bacterium
AATACAGCTCCTCCGGCTATATCAGAGGGGTAGTGAACTCCCATTGTTATTCTAGCTAGGAGGATAATGACAGCTATGGAATAAAGATATATAGCTGTCTTTTTCTCACCAATTAGCCAAAAAGAAGTAGCAGTAGCAAAGAGAAGGATGGAGTGCTGGGAGGGAAAAGAGCTATTGTCGCGTATTATGTCAAAATGATTTATTTCTTCATAAGCCATATATGGTCTCGGTCTCAAATAAAAAGAAGTAATTATTTGATCAGTAAGAAAGGCGATGGCAATAGTAACAAAAACCGGTATTGTTTTTTTTATCTTTTTTATTCCCAGCCATATAATTGCCAAAGCAAAAAAAGCAACAAAATATTCAGCACAGATAACTACTATGATCTGAGGAATAGAAAAACTAAAATGATTTAGAAAAAAAAGAATTGTTCGATCGATAAATCTTACTAAATCCATGTCGTAATTTTAACATAAAAAAACTATCATATATAGATTAAAACTTTTTGAAAAACATTATATTATGTCGTAAAATGTAAATATAATAATATTGTGCGTCATGGATTTGAATAATCTCCTTCGACAATTTCTAGAACATACAGAAGTAGAAAAAGGCAGAAGCCAGAAGACTTTAGAAAACTACCAACACTATCTTGGTAGATTTATGGATTTTGCCGATAAACATGGAGTGAAAAACCCCGATGATATTAACCAGGATTTGATTCATCAGTACCGATTGTTTTTGAACAGATTTACTGATGATAAAGGCAAGGCTTTAAAAAAAATAACACAAAACTATCATATTATTGCTCTTCGGGCTTTCTTAAAATTTTTGGCTAAAAGAGACATTGATACTTTGTCTTCCGAAAAGGTAGAGTTGGCGAAACAAGAATCAAGAGAAGTTGATTTTTTGACTATAGAGGAATTGGAAAGATTATTGGCTGCTCCAGGATTATATGAAAAAAATCATTTCAAGAGAATGAGAGACGAAGCTATTCTCCATACTCTCTTTTCTACAGGACTTCGAGTATCTGAGTTGGTAGGATTAGATAGAGATAATATAGATGTCGAGAGGGGAGAATTTTCTATAAGAGGGAAGGGTGGGAAGATCAGAATAGTTTTTTTATCAGAAGAAGCAAAGGAAAAAATAAAGAAATATTTAAGTAGGAGGAAAGACTCTTCGGCAAGCTCAGGGCAGGCAAAAGCTGTTTTTGTTTCTAGTAGAAAGGGTAAAAATATAGGTGCTCGCCTTACTCCTCGCTCCATACAAAGAATGGTAAGTCGTTATGCAAGGCTGGCTGGTATAGTAAAAAAAGTAACTCCCCATACTATTCGCCATAGTTTTGCCACTGACTTGCTTATGAATGGAGCGGATATTAGATCTGTTCAGACGATGCTAGGCCATTCATCTATTACTACTACTCAGATCTACACTCATATAACCAACAAACAACTAAAAGAGGTGCATAAAGCTTTTCATAGCAAGAGAAACTAAATAATTTTTGTGAAAAGAATAATAAAAAAAGGCAGCTAATTTGCTGCCTTTTTGACTATCTTGAGAAGAACATTTTTTACTTTAGGTTCCTCATGAGCTGAAGGAATACTCTATATTTCAGAGCATTGTCGAGGATTTCCGGAGTGATTTTCTCATCTTTATCGACTATTATGATATTCTCATCTCCGGGTGCGGTGATCTTTTCCTTGGCTTTCTTCCCGACCATTCCCTTTCGGTTTCTGCTTATGAACTCTTCGTCGAGGTTTTCATCGAGAAGAGGAGTTTCTTCTTTCTC
>CAYRIM010000020.1:1889-10849 GCA_964424445.1 uncultured Candidatus Saccharibacteria bacterium
CATCTCCTTCTTTTGAATTTTTTGTTTTTGAGTTTTATATCAATCCTTCTGGTGAAATCTAGAAGGAGTAAAGATAAGGGTTGTCAAAGTACGAGATTTATATAAAAATAACTAGTTCAAGCCAATTTTAACAAATTTATACGATATTGTCAATATTTTTTGTAAAATAAGGCATTTTTGTAATAAAAAAGGCAAGTATAAAACTTGCCTTGTGAAAAATCAAATTGATCTTCAGATTCGCTCAACTGAGTAGCAGTGAACAAGACCATGAACATTTTTGGCTTCGAAGGGTTCGAACTCAACAAAAGAAACGCCTATCTCTTCTATGTTGTCTCGAACTATTTCTGCTGCCCTTTTGCTTATTAATATCTGTCCGTGTCCCGCCTTGTCTTGAATGCGTGCTGTCAAATTCATATCGCTGGAAAGTGCTGTATATGTGTTATTCGCGTTTAATAGTCCAGCTGCGGCAGGTCCTATATTTATACCACTGGAAACCTGGAGAAATTTTGGCAATCCCACCCTTTTAAGATCAGGACCAATGTTCAGTCTTTCTCCAAATGACTTGGTGAAATCTGCAATTTCCAGGGCAGTACGGATAGCGTTAATTATTCTTTCTTCTACAGAAGATTCAAGGAAGGGAAAGCCAAACAATCCCAAGACACGATCAGCAGATATATCCCCAAGAGTACCTTGGTGTTTGAAGATGATGTCGCGCGCGCTTAAAAGCCATGGATCTAGTAACCCCCAAATCTTTTCTGGATCCTCCCCTAAGGCTTTTTCAGATACCGCAGTAGATGAACAAATATCCGTGAAGAGACTTACTGTATTTTCTTCTCTTCTAGGTGAGAGACGATTATTCCAGTATCCTGTTTCTCGCATCAATCTGGCAGTGTCTTTCGGGGAAAATATTCCAGAAAGTATCCTTCTTTCGCGATTAAGATCAATAAGTCTTTGGAAGAGAAACTGGATAAGATGCTCGATAATGTCATGTGCCTCAGGACTTAATCGCGGTGCAGATGTTTGAAGTAGAATATCCCCAGCTCGATCTTTTTCTCGGCTCATAGCAGTGGTTATGGGGAATATTATAATTTCCCCGTCTTCGAATATTTCGTTGGTATTTTCTCGGTTGTGGATGCCTAATTCAATAATACTCTGAATAATGTCGGAAGGATTTTCGGTCGAATCATTTATCAACTCTCCATCGACATAGAAGCGGTAAAGAAGATTTCTGCCGATATCAACATCGGGGTCCCAATAAACCAGGAGAAATCTATTGAGTCCAAATTCTTTTGAAAGAAGAGTGATGGTTTTGTCTGCTCCTTCCCCAAATATACGATTATTTAGGAAGTTGGCGATCTCGGTTTTCAACCATTGCTTCTTGGCGGTCATGAAAATTGCATGAACATAGTTGTCTAATTGTTCTGATACAGTTTTTGTGATAGTTTTGGTTTCTTCGATCTTTTCTGACTTATGAAGTGTTGGGAAGACGAAGACCAGGGTTCCCACAACGATATCTACACAATCCAGGGGACAAATCACAAGACTTCTTACATCAGTTGGTTTCTTGTGCATTGTGTTTGTGATTCTTTGATCTGTTCTGCAATTCATATCGTCCGGCATGCATTTTTCCCACGATTCTTTCCATTCACCATAAGGAAAAACCTTTAGTTCCAGTTTTTCATCGTGAGCTTTTACTGCTGCTCCTATTGCACCAGTTAGCTCACAGGCTTTTGGCAGTATTCTTTCTAATGCTTCTTTCAAAGAGAGACTGTCCTTTCGACATCCTTCAATCAACTCGTCGATTTCTTCAAATATAGTGACTTGAATTTCTGAAATATTTCCACTCATTCTTTGTAGATCTCCTTTCGAAATTTTGTTCTATATGAATCCCGGGGGATATTGATACGTTTTTAATGTCCAAAAATTACTTCAATAAGCTAATTATATTATAATTTAGCGTTTTTGTTAATATTTTTTGTATAATTAGTAATTTTTAATAAAAAAAACGCTATACAAATAGCGCTTTGCTATATTTCCTTATGATTTTTATGGCAAAATCTCTTTTAATAATCTGATTCTTTCTTCTCCACTAGTAAACCTAGGTTGAGAATATTCATAAAGAAGAGTAGTGAGAATTTCTATAGAAATTAATTTTCCATCATAAAAATTATAAACAGGAATTATTCCTTGGCGGGTGGGATGCGACCACATCTGGTCAAAAAAAAGATTTCCCAGGCCGTAAAATATAGTGCCATTTTTCCAAAACTCAATTTCTTGTGGCTGATGGGCCTGTACTCCTACTACGATATCTGCTCCTGCTTCTATGGTTTTTCGAAAAACAGTTCTTTGTTCAGGTAAAGGATTATAGTTATAACTTTCTGTGAATTGATAATCTACTATTACAAAATCAGCATTTTCTCTTGCTTTAATGATGTCTTCTTTTACCTTTTCCTCGCTATAAAAGTTTGCTCCTGGTCTGTTTTCGTAAGCCAGGGATTTGTAATGCGCACCATTCATAGAATCAAAATAAGCATATCCTAAAAAAGCCAATCTAGTACCATTTATTTCTTTATAAAGGACTTTATTGGCATCCTCTTCATTCTTGCCCCCGCCGAAGTATTCAAATCCGGCATCTTCTAGATGTTCGATTGATTCCAAACATTTCTCTGGACCGAAATCGTTTTGATGATTTCCGGTAAGATCCACTATGTCTGTGCCTATAGCTTTCAGGGATTCTATGGAGGTGGTTTTGCCGCACAAGGTAAGACTGTCAGCTTCTACTTTCGGACATTCATCAAAGAAGGGATTCTCACTGTCCACGTGAGTCAGATCATGTTTTGACATGACGTCCATAATGGCTCTGGCTGGATAGGCAGGATCTTTTTTGTAAGAAATAGTAGTTTCCACGCCTCTACTTATAGCTGTTACTCCAGTCATAGCCAATGTAGATAATTTGGTGATATCTCTATTTGATCCCTGAATGTTTTTATCCAAATAACCTTTTAGTTTTTCAAGGGTATTGCTATTTAGGTTTTGGCTTTTTATAGAAGTTTTTATGCAAGGGTAATAATCTATTACCACATCGCTATAATTTTTATCAAAAATATTTTCTCCCTCTATTCTTAGAATTTTTAATTCTGGCTCCAATTTTTCGAAAGGAATAAGTGCTATATCATTTGCGCCAATAATATCAATTATTTCAGAAATACTTTCTTTTTCTTGAGAATAAAAAAGATCCCCAAAATAATTTTTTAGAGATTTACTGTCATCTTTAAGGTGGTACTTGTTGATATTATTTTCTTTAGTAAATATTCCCGCGAGTTCTTGGAGACTTGCCTTGTCTTTTAGGGAACTAAAATTAGTTACTGGTACAAAATATTTTTTATAAATTATATTCTCCTCACCCTCATTTTTTACCAGAACCTCAGCTTCATCTCTATTTTCTATTATTTCATACTTTCTATTTTTATTAATAAAATCAAGAACTGCATTTTTGGGAACAGGGGGGACGGAAGAATCTATCCATATTGTGTTTTTGATAGTTATTTCTTTAGCATATGAAGTAGTAGAGTTGGATAATTTTTTCTCTTCTATATTTCCAATAAAATTTATGCCAAAAACAGATACAGATGTCATTGTTAAAAAATATAGAACTATTATAATGTATTGATATTTTCTAGGCATGATTTTATTTTATCATAATTAAACTGGCAATGGGTCGGCATTTTATCAAAAAAAAGACCGATTGCTTTTTAGCTTTCGGTCTATTTTAATTACAAGTTAGATAAGGGTTATTCCCCAATAATCATGGTAGCCGAGCAAGCGGCTAGTTTCTAATTCAACCGCTTGTTCGCTGCCACTAAAATCAGGAAATGCATTTTTTTCAGGAATATTTACATAAATAATTCCATTTTTCTTGTGCATATTCCATCCACGGCCACCAAAGAACATCTTTTCTTCGTATGCTCTCATTAATGCTTCTTTGACTACGGGAATAGCACATTTATCGTACCACCCCCCGTAATTCATTAGCCAGACGGGGACATCTTTATGCCAAATGGTGATTGTGCCAGCTGATTTATTACTGTCGGGACTAACACAATACCGATCCAGCAAAAAGAAACTGCCCTGCCTGAACTCAATGCATTTGTGGCACGGCATTCCGGGGGCTTTTTTTTGAGGGTTTTTTGATCCCCACCCTTTGATCATTGCTCTAAAAAAGAAATCTTTTGCTGCTGTTATGATCGTTGCTTTGCGCAAGGTTGTACCTCCCTTCCCTATAGATTTTAATGTACAGGATTTTTATATTTTATATTAAGAATATTAGCATAGATAAGCTGTTTTGTCAAAAAAAGAGCACCTCAAATCGAAGTGCGCTTAGGGAATTACCCCTTTTGTTTTGGTTTAAGAATAACCAAATCTGCTTTCCCAGAGTTTTATTTCCTGGGCAATGATAAAATCCTGTTCTTTTTCATTTCCGTCACCCCACCACTTCATATTAATAACTGCAATACTGGGGTGGTTTTTGCAGAACTTGACGAGGTCGTCCTCTTTGGGCCAGGTTATTTCTTCTGTTACATAATCTACATATCCTGGGTGCCCATAGAGTTTGCATTTCTCGTTGAAACATACGAATGTCCGCTTGACCTCAAAAGGTTCAAAATCATCCTTCATCCTGTCAAAAGTTTTCTCTCCGCAGGATTTACAGATATGCTGAGTACCGTCGAGATAGCGGCGAAAGAATAATCTCTCTACTGGTTTTTCTCTCTTTTTAAAGATCGATGAAAGAGTTATTATTGCTTCAACTATCTTCTTTGTCATTCGTTCCCTCCTTCATTTTTGGTATATGCATTATATCAAAGACAGTGATAGATGTCAAGTATTACGCTAAAATAAGCTATTTTGTAAAGAAACTACTTATAAATATCCTTCCTGTGCCCTATTCTTAAGATCACAATCTTGTTTCTTTCTCTATCAAAAATTACTCTATGATCACCAATCCTAAATCGATATTCCCCGATCTTTTTATCGGTTAATTTTATCGCATGTTTAAGAGGATTTTTGATATAGGATAGGAGTTTTTTCCCAATTCTTTTTCTAGTTAAAATATCCAATTTTTTTAGGTCATCAGCAGCTTTTTTGGTATAAACCAACTTAAATCTCATCTTACAGATCTCCAAAAACTTGTTCGTGAGTAAATATTTTCCCTTCTTTATAGTCTTTTCTAGCTTTTTTTATTCCCCTTAAGTATTTTTTGCTAGATAAAGACAAAAGGTCTTCTATTAGATCGATGTCAACAATAGCACTAATAGGTTCACCTTTTTTGGTAATAAGCATTAAGCTTTTTTTCTTATTTATTTCTTTCATAATATCTGCCATATTATTGCGGAGAGTGGATGATGTTGTGGTTTGAATTGTCATTTTATTTCAGTTAATTATATTGTACATTAATATTGTACATTGATGGTTTGTGATGTAAATAGTATTTTTTATGATATAATTATCTTGTTATTAATAGAACACAAAATTGCTAAGTATCGGAATGCCTGGAATTCTACCCTAACTTTTATACCCTTTGAGATTGAGGTATTTATCCCTAAGCCAAGGAAAGAAAGAGTGATTACAGAGAGGGATAAAAAGGGCAGGATTGTGCACTCGAAAGTAGGTGAAATTGTCCAAAAATGACATACTCTTGGTGGGAAATGGCTTAGATAAGCAAAAGTAAAAAATAAAATAGCCTTAATTGGCTATTTTTTAATAGGTGTTTTTTTGTCAGTTTTACAGTGTTGGGGATTTCTGCTTGTCTTTTGTTTTAACAATAAAAACGATTGATAAAATTAATAAAACTAAAAATATTATCAATCCCTCAATTGGCAATCTTATTATAGTTTTTGTCGGTTCATCACATATCTTCAAAAGCATTTTTTCTTCTGGGAATAAGAAGCTTACAATTTTAAATTTTTCTTCAAAGTTCCAACAGGCAGAATGAATGCTAATTCTCAAAAGACCTAAAAATAAAACTAGGCTTGTTGTGATTATAAAGATTTTTGTAAAATGCTTTTTTGATTTTATTTTATTCATAGATTTTATAATCATCTCTTAATATCTAAATTAAATATAGCAATTAATGCGTCTTTTAATTTATTACTCTCTTTTGCTTCATATTCATATGGTACTGGTGTGGATTCTAGTTTTTTACCATCATAAACTGCTAAAGCGGGAACTTCTTCTCTTAGCGCGTATTCAATAGCGCTCTGCTCTGTTCCATATTCATTGGTTAAATCTTTCTCACTTGAACAATATACAACATCTTCAGTGTATTCCTCTTCTTCGTCATAACCCTCCTCTTCATCTCTTATAGAATCTGTACCGTATTCCAATATTCTTTGTATATTTTCTCCGCTAAAACCCCTGTAAAGTAAATCTGGGTTATATAATCCAAGCTTTTTCAAGCGATCGATTATAATTTTTACTTTTTGTTCAACATAAGGAGCGTTTGGGAACTTAAGAGTTTCCACTACTGGTGATTTTATTTTCTCCCTCTTCGATTTTTCTACTCCTTTTTGAGCAGACTCAGAACTATAGGGTTTAAATTTTTCTGGCACAATATACCTCCTTGATACATTCTAAATATTTTACCTATCTTTTAATTTTATCATAAATTTTTGCAATAAAAAAAGACCCGTTTATGGTGGGTCAGACCGTCGAGCTCTAATGGGCTCAAAAGAATTTAGGATGTTTTTCTATTACTCTTTCGAAGACGATGTCTATTGCGTTGATAACACAAAAGTTTGCAGTATTGCTACCAGGGCACTCTTTGGCTTTTTTGTCTTTGTGTGAGGGCAATGAGGGATTGCTGTCAAGCTCTTTCTCTCGTATATGAAAAAGCTCTTCACACTCACCACACTCTACAGTAAGCCAACCGTTACCCTCTTTTGCGTCTTCGTATGTCCTTTCTGCGCAGTTATACTCAAACTTGATCTTGCCTTTCTTTAGAAGCTCTACGATGCAGTCGTCACAGATGTCTCCATCTGCTTCCTGCTTTCCAGTCCACGAGAAAAAGTCAGAGTCAAACTGTAGCGATCCGTATCCTCCCGAGACCCCCTTCTTGTCGGCAAGAGAGCCAATGCCCAATGCTTCTTCTGGAATATCAGGCAGCCCCTCTTTCTCTTTCCCACAATAGCAACACTTCACGATGTTTTTTTTGATTTTAGGCACGATTATGCCCTCCCTTAAGTTAGATTGCCCCACAATAGGAGCTCATCGTCACCTCCTTATGGATTTTGGGAAGTTTGTGAAGTGTTTATTGGAGGAATTAGTTCAGAGCTGCTCTGGCCTGATTCGCTTTAATGATGTCCTGATCTTCGATAATCTCCGGGTATTTTTCCATTGCTTCTACCTCGTCGCAGCAAAAGCAACAGTCACTGAGATGATCGTCGATCTCTTTTTTTCTCTTTTCGTCAAGCTTTCCCTGAACAAAATCTTCTAGTTCGGTATAATAGGGACAATTATTTCTCAAACTTTCCACTGTATCACTCTCCTTGTCGGATTGGATTTAATTCATAGGATTTTATATAAAATCTTCATTTGAACACTTATAAGATAGTTGTGAAAGTACTTTTTATATAAAAGCAGGGATCCGGGCCAGGTTATACTGGACACTCACCGGTGATGTCTGCGCGCTCCTGATAGCTTTTGACAGCTATTTTAAACAGGCCCACTTTGACACGGACGGCTAGCCAATATGGTTTGGTTTGCCGGATCCCTTACTTATTAAAATCTTTTAAATTGCTCTTTCATTATAGCACACATTTTTATATTTGTCAAGTACTTTTTTGTGTAAAGTAAGGGGTTTTTTAAATAAAAAATCATACTACTTAGTATGAAATTGGAAGAGGAGGAAGGGGGGAACAATCCTCTCTGTATTATTCATTATTACTATAGTTAATATCATATTCTTTTGATATAATTACTTTGTTATCAGTAAAACTAAATTATGGTTTCTGTGGGAATAATCGGTCTTCCAAATGTTGGAAAATCAACAATCTTTAACGCTCTTTCTGAAAACGCTAAAGCAGAAAGTTCTAACTATCCCTTCTGTACCATAGAGCCAAATGTCAGTATTGTTGAGATTCCAGATGAAAGACTCACAAAATTAGCAGAGATAGAAAAAAGCGAGAAGGTAGTTCCCGCTGCTATTAAATTTGTAGATATAGCGGGATTAGTTAAAGGTGCGAGTAAAGGTGAAGGTTTAGGGAATAAATTTCTGTCTCATATCAAAGAGGTGGACGCTATAGCACATGTTGTCCGGTTTTTTGAAGATAGCAATATCACCCATGTGTCGGGGAAAATAGAGCCAGCAGAAGACATAAAAATTATTAATATGGAACTAATATTGGCTGATCTAGAACAGGTAGATAAAGCTATTGTCCGGGCAGAAAAGGGGGTTAAATCTGGAGATAAAGAGGATATAAAGAAATTAGAAATACTGAAGATACTAAAAAGTAATTTAGAGAGAGAAATGCCCATCAGAGACGTCAAAGATATAAACGAAGAAGATCTGAATCTAATCAAGGATATCCAGCTTATTACTAGAAAACCTATTTTTTATATTGCAAATATTTCTGAGGAACAAGCGAATAAATCGAGTGAAGATTTAGGTCTGTCTTCTGATTCTATAATTATTAGCGCAAAAATAGAGTCGGAATTAAAAGAGCTGAGCGAAGAAGAAAGAGAAGAATATTTGAATTCGATAGATGTATGTGATATGAAAAGCCATGAATTACCACTGCAGAAAATTATAAAAAAAGGATATGAGATTTTAGATTTAATATCATATCTTACAGCGGGACCGAAAGAAGCAAGGGCTTGGACAGTAAAAAAAGGTGCTAAGGCCCCTCAAGCTGCTGGCGTTATTCATGGTGATTTTGAGAAAAAATTTATAGCTGTAGAGGTTGTGC
>CAYRIM010000021.1:0-9708 GCA_964424445.1 uncultured Candidatus Saccharibacteria bacterium
TTTTTTACTTTTTCCTTAGCTTTAAAGCCAAAGATTTTTTACTATGTAGCTTCTTTCTCAACAGCCATCTTTTATTAATTTAAGACGTCGACCGTGCTGTTTGCCCTTTTCTTGCTAAATAGCAAATCACTAGCCATAAACCATTTTTGATTCTTCTTAGTTTTATGATTAGAAGATATGCTATTAATACTAGGGCTATAATTAAAGAATTGATTTTCAGTATTTCATAAACATTCATCTTTTCCGATTCTTGATATGTGGGAACATAGGCTTTCGCTGTTATTCTTTCACTTCTTATTTTTTCTTTTACATCTTCATTAGTTGCTGATTTTATTATTATTGGTTCTTCTGCTATATCTCCAATTGAATCATTTCATATTGGGTTAATTTTTTGTTCGTTAGGGTTAGATATAGTCTTACTAGGAATGATTTGTGGGTTTTTCTCTGACTCTTTTTCCATACCCATTAAGGCGTATATGGAAAGGTGATTGATGCTTAAAGTCATAATATTATTAGTATAGTCATATAAAGTATTGGTCATTTCTATCCATTGGTTTTTTTCTTCGTCAAGATAAAAAAGTTTTACCGATTCTTCTTCTAAATTTTTTATTTCATCATCTTGATATTGTAAAGTAATTTGGATGTTGTCTTCGAATCTTTCCACTCTTAAGTTTGTATTTGGATTCCATGCGAAAACATCAAAAACATTTATAATATTGTAGTTGTTAGAGCTAAAGCTGCCTTTGTCTTTCTTTAATATTTTTACTATAATGTAGTCTTCTTTTGTTGATTTATCAGGTATACAAACAATACACTTCTTGTCTTTCGTATTAATACAATAAGGATCCTTCTCTTTTATGATTCCTTTTATTGCTTCATTTTCTCCTTCGTAACTAGGCATTGCTTCGTATTGGTTTATATTTTGGGTCTCAATATTATCCTTACTTACACTTCTTAATGTATAAAAGTACTGTATCCCATTATCTAAGCCGGTATCCATTATATCTTCTGATTTTATGTTTTCTTCTATTAAGTTGCCCAAAACCCCCTCTTCTTCTGAGCGATATATATTTGTATAGTCAAAATTATTGTCTTCGGGATTATCCCACTTTAATATCAATTCACCACTAGTTTTATTGTCAATTATTATAATGTTTGAGGGGGGAGTTGTTTCTTCGGGATCATCTGATTCGGATGGTCTAGAAGAAGATGCATTATATGTAGAAGGAGGTGGAGGGGTAGAATCAATAATAAAATTTATATTGCTACCTGCTGCTTCTACATTTGGAGCTTCTGCTTTTGTTAAAAGAGAAAAGAATAAAACCAAAACTAGCAAAAATAAAAACAAGACAAAACGGCTTGTTTTATATAAAACATTCTTAAATATATTTTTATCTTCGTTTCCTTCTTTCATTTTTTGTTTTTGTTTTTATTTTTAGTGAAAACTTTTCCGAAAAGGTGATTTTTGTTTTGACATTAAAGTAGTATAGCACAAAAAAGTTATTTTGTCAATGATTTTGGAAGAAAAAAATAACGTTTTCTTTAAAATGTTATTTTTTACAATTAATAGCTATTTAAAGAGGATATTGCTTATTTTTTATTGAGTTTTTTTGTTGCTATATATATAGTATAGATTGTCATCATTTTAAAAATATTTTTTTAGTAATCATTATTAATAGTTATTCACAATTGTGGAAAAACATTTAATTTAAAAGATTTTTTAATATTTTTTGTTTCTTTCTGTCTTTAAGGATTGTGTGACCTGAAAGATATCACAAGATAAAAAGATAGAGAATGGTTGTGGTTCTTATGTTATAATATAAAAAGGAAGACCCCCACTTTTTAGTGGGGGCTTGCTTATTTCTTCAATTCTTTAATTTCGTTCTTTATAGCTTCTAATTCTTCTTCTAATGCTATTTTTTCCTGTTCTAATATTTCTTTTTCTTGGTCTCTTGTCATTCTTGGTTCATATTCTGGATAAGCTGGTGCGTATGGTGTAGAGCCTCTGCCCATTCCTCTTCCGAAAAATCCTCTTCCTCTACCTCTGCCCATTCCTCTTCCGAAAAATCCTCTTCCTCTACTTCCAACTGAAGGGTTTGCATATCCAGGCGTATTATACCCAGCGCAATAACCCGCACCTCTTCCCGTCATAGGACCCATTCCATCGGGTCCTCTTCCATCACCTAATGCCATAATAACCTCCTGTTTTTATTAATTTATAATATTATTATTTTATTTGCTGGTTACTTCGACCTCTATAGCGTCTCCTTCCAAAACCAAAACCTCTTCCAGGACGCTGATAACCAACTCTTTTTGGATAATTAAAATCTATTAATTTATGAATTTTAATAGCTTTTCCTTCTATAATTGCTTTCGTTATTTTTTTGTGTGCGCTTTCTACTAATCTATGAAAAGTAGATTTGCTTATTTTCATCTTTTTTGCACCTTTTTCCATACTCAACTCTTCTACATCTACTAACCTAATCGCTTCTATCTCATCCAAGGATAGATCTACTTCTTCTATATTTGCCATTGGTATTCCTGCTGGTTTATAGTAGGTAGTCTTTGGATTAAATCTTATTTTCCTGTATACTCTTGGTCTCATTTTTATTGCTTTTACTATTATGGGATATGTCTCATAACCATCTTAGCACACTTTTTGATTTATGTC
Organism: uncultured Candidatus Saccharibacteria bacterium; assembly: GCA_964424445.1. Lineage (GTDB taxonomy): Bacteria > Patescibacteriota > JACPGU01 > JACPGU01 > JACPGU01 > CAYRIM01. The sequence continues at coordinate 2,672 of CAYRIM010000021.1, forward strand.
AAGAACTTTTTTATAAATTTTTATTTATATATTTTTTGAGGTATAGTATGTTTTAAAAGAAATCAAAGACAATCAATCTAGTCCAACATGTCAATTTGCAAATGAAAATGTTAAAATAAAAAGCATGAAAGTGGTAATAAATAAAATTTTTTATTATCTAAGTAGGACAAGTACGTCTCTTGTATTTTTTTATCTATTTGTCTTTTGCTTACCATTCTTCAAGAGATTGGAATTTTTTACTCCTTATTCTTTTTTTGGTGGCAGATTTATTGATTATCTAACATATAGTATGTATGGCTTTGATTTTCTTTTAGTTACAGCTTTGTTTTTATGGGCTGTGGAGATAATACTTAGCAAAAAAAAGTTGGTACCCGGCAGTATGGGCATTGTGTTTTCTTGGTTTTTAGTTATCGTGTTTAGTTTTATTTCTTTTTTCTTTGCCGAGAGTCTATCCATGGGTTTTTATTACATATTAATATTATTAGTTCTTTTTGTTGTTTATCTTTTCATAGTAAATAAAGTGAGAAGCTACAAAGATTTTTTTATTTTATTAAATTTTTTCATTTTTTCTGTTTTGTGTCAGGGATTTATAGCAATAATTCAATTCATGAAAAATAAATCCATAGGACTTTATCATCTTGGGGAACAAATGATTTCCCCTCAGATAGACGGAGTTGCAAAAACTATAATTAATGGTGAAAAGCACATAAGACCTTATGGTACTTTTTCTCATCCTAATGTCTTAGCATTGTTTCTTTTGGTAGGAGGATTGGTGACATTATACCTTTTGTTTAATTCACAAAACAAAAGGTATAAAATTTATCTAATTTTTGTAATGACCATCTTATCTGTAGCACTTCTCTTAACTTTTTCCCGTATTGCATGGATTGTCGCAGTTGTTTTTTGGGGGATTTATATTATGCAAAAATCAAAAATCAAATATCAAAACTCGAAATTACAATTTAAAATTAAAAATTTGAAGAAATGCTTCCCTTATTACCTTATACTTTTACTGCCCTTATTACTTATTATCTGTCTTGCTCCATCAATCTGGACAAGAATTGATCCAACACTTTCTGCTACATGGGAATCTCTAAATGTAAGAGGCATAGTTTTTCTAAAAAGCTGGGTTTTAATAAAAAGTCATTTATTTGGTGTTGGAATTGGAAATTTTGTTATACAAATAGCAGGTTTGTTGAATGAGTACCCTGTTTGGATGGTCGAGCCAGTTCATAATACTTTTGTTTTAATTATGACTGAGATCGGCATCGCAGGTCTTTTTAGCTTTATTTTGTTTTTATATTTTGTTTTTAGAAAGACAAAAAAAGCACCTCTTTTTCTAAGGTACATTTTTATTTTGCTTGTTTTTTTGATGTTTTTTGATCATTATTTCTGGGATCTTAGGCAGGCGCAGTTTTTGATGATCGTATTTTTTGGATTGATAGTGGCTAGTTCTTTGAATGTAAAAGAAAATAAATCAACATAATCTCTATAGTTTTTCTCTGATATACTTTTTGATATGTCCTAAATATTTTCCAGGGCAGGAGGTCGGTTTTGGCCTTGTTTCTCCGTGGCCTAGAATATTTTTTTTCTTTATATGAGAGTAATTTTCTTTTATTATCTTAACACAAGCATCAAGCATTTTTTTATTTGGGATTTTATTTTCGTAATCCCCAGAGAAACAAATTGCGATTGACGCGCAGTTTATATCCCAGTCTCCTGCGTGCCATCCTATGGCATTATCGGGAAGCAATCTTTGAGTTTTTCCATCTGCCCTAATCAGCCAGTGATATGCAAAAAAAACCATTTTGCCACGTCTAAAATGATTTGACCAAAGAGGCTTACCGTAAACATAGGGATCTTTGCTTCTGGATAGATATCGATTAACATATAGTCTCAACATTTGGATAGTTGAAAGGTTCGATAGTGAGATATCTTTTTGAGTTGATGTATGATGTAGGACAATGTACTTTATGGATTTTTTTTCTTTATCCCAATTTTTTCCTGAATTACCTAAGTATAATTTATCTTTCCTATAGAATTCGTTAACTATATAGTAAATTTCTTTTTTTATTTTCTTTCTGTTTTTGATGTTCTCATCGGGACTGATGATGTATTTCTTAAAATCATCAGCTAATCTCAAATACCAATCTTTCTTGGAAAGGTTTTTCTCCCAGTATTTTTTATTGATATATTTATATCGCATGATTCTATTATAACAGATTTTATTTGGAAAATTCAGTAAAAAAAGGTAGAATAAAAGGAAGATTGTTGTTTTTTTACTTCGCCATCTTGATGAAGTAAAAGAAATAAGATAACCAGATAACAAGATATCTATGTTGAATACTAATACTAAAAAAGTAGCCTTCAATACTATCGTCCAAATCATTGGCAAGATTATCACAACCGTCATTGCGGTTGTAATGCTTGCTTATTTAGCCCGGTATTTAGGAGTTGATGGCTATGGTGATTATACAACTATTTTTGCTTTTTTGGGTTTCTTTGCCATTATAGCTGATATGGGTTTTTATACTGTAGCCGTGAGAGAAATGTCTAAAGAGCCGGAGAAAGCGGGAAATATACTAGGAAATATTTTTTCATTAAGGATCTTATTTGCTTTGGTTTTTTTGGCTATGGCACCCTTGGTTGGCTGGTTGGTTCCTGTTTATAGTACGGGAGTGAAAATAGGTATTGTGATCGGAACCTTGTCTTCTTTTTTCATTTTATTAAACCAGATGTTTGTGAGTATATTTCAGGCTAATTTGAGGATGGATCGATTGGTAGTTAGTGATATTTTAGCAAGATCTGTTCTTTTCGGCTTGGTTTTGTTTTTTATTAATTCGAGACTTACTCTAGAATATTTTATTCTTGCCAATGTTGTTGCTAACTTCTTTTTGTGTCTCGTGTCATTTTTGATGTCCCGCAAGTTTTTGATTTTTAATCTAAGGTTTGATATTAAGTACTGGAAATATATTCTGCGTGAAGCTATTCCATTGGGAGTGATAATTGTTTTGGGTCTTATTTATTTTCGTATAGACACCATAATGTTATCTGTAATGAAGGGGAGTGAAGCTGTTGGTATTTACGGAGCACCATACAAGATATTAGAGATATTGATTACTATTCCGGCAATGTTTATGGGTTCGGTTTTTCCTATTATTTCTCAGTATATAAAGAATAATGACGAGAGACTGAAAACTTCTTTTATAAAGTCATTTGATTTCATCTCTATGATTGTCTTTCCCATCCTGGTAGGCACTTTTGTTTTAGCAAAACCCATTGTTCTTCTAGTTTTAGGTAGTGAATTTATAAATTCTATTTTAGTTCTGCAATATTTAATATTTGCTGTAACTATAATTTTTTTCGGTACTATAATGGGTTACTTTATAACAGCTGCTAATCTCCAAAAAAAGTTAGTGTGGGTTTACTTGTTTAGTGTTTTAGTAAATGTGGTTGGAAATTTATTTTTGATTCCTCGTTATTCATATATTGGGGCATCTATTGCTACTATCTTTACAGAGGGACTGGTTTGTTTTCTTGCTTTTTTTGTTGTCTATAAATATCTTAGACTCTTACCTAGTCTAAATATATTTATCAAGTCTGTTTTTTCCTCATTGGTTATGGGTGGAGTGCTTTGTTATTTTTTTCACCTTAATTTGTTTTTGTTAATAACTATTGGTGGGGCGTTGTATTTCTCAGTATTATATTTATTAGGAGGGGTTAGAAAAGATATAGTAAAACAATTATTGAGACAATAGTTTTTTGTTATGAATAAAGTAAATATTTTGGTTTTTAAATTTGCTTTAGCATTAGGTGGAGGGGAGCGCTTTAATTTTGTTTTTGGAAAAGAGTTTAATGGTAAATATAAAATAAAATTTTATTCTAATTATTTACCCTTTCTAAAAAAATTAAGAAGCGAAAGAATAAATGCTAAAAAGATTTATTGGGGCAAAGAAGTGGGGGCGAGAAGGTATTTGCCTGGATATTATTTTCTTTTGCCGATTAATATTTTGAGGTTTATCTTTGTTTTGCTTTTCAATAAAAAGCGGAAGTCAAAAAATATTGTTATTTTCCAGAGTCTTAATGAAAAAATATTTGCGACTAGATTAGCAAAGTTTTTCGGTTACAAGGTTTTCTGGATAGAGCATCTTTCTATTAAGCCATGGCTGATAAAAAATAAGTTCAAAAAAGCTTACATAAAAAGATCCAGAATGGTTGATAAGATTATTGTGATCTCTGAAGTTATAAAAAAAGAGTTAATCGAAGAATTAAATATTGATAGTAATAAAGTAGAAGTAGTATATACTGGCATTGATCTTGACGATTTTTATCCCCTGGAAAAGAAAGCAGTAGAGACTAAGAAAAAAGAATTTGGTTTTTATAAGGAATCGAAAATTGTCGGATATGTGGGAAGATTACATAGGGAGAAAGGCATTGATGTATTAATTCATGCATTCAGCGAGCTCGCAAAGAGATTTGATCCTATTTATCTTATTGTTATAGGTCAAGGTCCAGAACGAAAAAATTTGGAAGAATTAGTTTTTAGGTTGGGCTTGGAAAGAAAGGTTTTGTTTTTTGGTTATCGTGAAGATATTTCTGTTCTTGTTAATATGATGGATGTTTTTGTTTTGCCATCGAGCATTAGGGAATCTTTTGGTATAGCCTTAATAGAAGCTATGGCAGCTGCAAAGGTAGTTGTCGCTAGTAATATTGGGGGTATTCCTGAGATCATCAAGGATAAAGAAAATGGTTTTCTTTTTGATGTTGGGAAGGAGAGACAATTATCCGACTTAATATCCAGAGTTTTATCTGATGAAAAGTTAAAAGACAAAATAGAGAAAAACGCTCTAAGAACCGTAAGAGAAAAGTTTAGCAAAGAGAAAATGATTAGTGATTTGGAAAATATTTTACTGAAATAATAAAGAAAGTTATTTTCTTATTTTTATAATAAAATGAATTAACAAGACAAAAGGATTCAAAATGATTATAGGTATTGATACAAGAGCAGCAACAAAAAACAAAACCGGTGTAGGCTACCTGGTTTCTAATTTGATTCCAGAACTAATAAAATTAGAAGAAGATATCTTATTTAAGTTATTAGGTGAAGGCTTGGGAGTTAAGGGTGATAATGTAAGGAGTGTTTCTCTAAAAGGAATAATTAAAAAAGGATTTAATTTTCTATGGAAAAGCTTTTATTTTCCTCCAGCTAATTTATTGATTGGCGAAGTTGATAAATTCTTTTTTACAAATTTTGTAGATTTTCCAGTTCGGGCAAAGGAAAAAATACTTTTGATTCCAGATTTATCTTACATAAAGTATCCAAGATATGCTGAGAAGAAAAATAAAAAATTTTTGGAAAACAATGTCGGCAAATCTATAGAAAGAGCTAATAAAATTGCAACGATCTCTGAAAGTGCGAAAAAAGACATAATAAATTATTATAATGTTGATGAAAAAAAAGTTGATGTTATATGTTTAGCCTCTTCGAAGAACATCGAGAAGAAGAAGAATATAAAAGAAATAAAAGAGGTATTGAAAAAATATAAAATAAAAAAAGAGTACATATTGTTTGTTGGAACTTTGGAGCCAAGAAAAAACATTAACGTTTTAATAAAAGCCTATGCGTCACTTGGAAAAGAATTGATTGATAAATATGATTTAGTTATTTGTGGTGCGAAGGGATGGCATTACGATAATATTTTCAAGCAGGTGGATAATTTAAATCTTACAAAAAGAGTTATATTTACGGGGTATGCAGAGGAAAATGATTTGCCCTACATTTATAGTGGAGCTTCAGTTTTTGTGTTTCCTTCTTTTTACGAAGGTTTTGGCTTGCCAATTCTAGAAGCAATGAAATGTGGGGTACCCGTAGTATCCTCAAACACATCGTCTCTCCCCGAAGTAGGGGGAGATGCTGCACTATATTTTTTTCCGAACGATATAGAAAAGTTAAGAGATCACATGGGGGAAGTTCTGACCAATAAAGAGCTAAGAGAGAGCTTGATAGAAAAGGGACATAGGCGAGAGGAAATTTTTTCTTGGGAAAATGCAGCAAAAAAAACATTAGAAATAATAATAAAATAATTTTTCAAGAAATATGCTTATTGCTTTTGATTGTCGGATAATAAGGGACAAAAATCCAGCTGGTATCGCCAGGGTAGTATTAGAGTTTTTAAAGAATGTCTTGGTTTATGATAGGAAAAATGATTATATTTTGATTTTTGATAATATCGAGATGAAAGAGCTTGTAATGAGTCATCTGAAAAATGTAAAAAAAAGACACAAAATTATTATATTACCCTATGGATTGATGAGTTTTTCTGATATTTTGCATCTTCCAAAAATTCTCAGGGAAAGAAAAATTGATATTTATTACGTACCTTATTATATTACGTCACCATTTCACAAAGGATATAAGGTTATAATAACTATTTTTGATTTAATCCATTTCTTTTATCCGAGACTTAAGATGAGTTTGGGAAGAAAGGCTTTTCATTTTTTTTCTTTCATGCCACGACTTGTATTCAAGAGAGCCGATAGGATAATAACTATTTCTATCAGTACATCTAGAGATTTAGTAAAGAAATTCAGAATTTCTCCCAAAAAAGTGCGACTCATATATATGGGCGTAGCAGAAAGTTTTCACATGATTGATCAAAAAAAGAGCAAGAGATTCATAGAAGATAAATATAAAATAAAAAAACCCTATATTTTATATGTTGGCAGAAACGAACCTCATAAAAATATAAAAGCCATAGTTCTCGCTTACAGGCTTCTGCCTAAAAATATAATTTCAGAATACAACCTTGTTTTCGTTGGTAAACAAGAAGAAAGATATGAGGAATCAATAAAGGAGCTTATAGAGAAATATAATCTTTCTAACAATATTATATTCACTGGGTATGTAGAAGAAAGCGACCTATCTTACATATACTCTGCAGCTTCAGTTTTTGTGTTTCCTTCTTTTTACGAAGGCTTTGGATTGCCAATTCTAGAAGCAATGAAATGTGGGGTACCCGTAGTATCCTCAAACACAT